>DAOMNR010000001.1:0-23248 GCA_035443865.1 Candidatus Saccharimonadota bacterium
GTGATTTTTTAATGCAGATAACATCGTAAAACTACCGGTCCCTCCACCGATTACAGCAACTTTGACTTCATTCCTTGAAAATGGCTCTTGCATATAAACTAAACTCCCCTTACTTTCTTGATGACTGTGCCGAACCACCTGGCGCTTGGACGCAAACTTCGCTTACCGGTTGAATAATCGATTGCAACTAACCCAAACCTCGGCCACTTTCCATACGCCCACTCAAAGTTATCCATTAAACTCCAGTGTAGATATCCATCTAGCTGAACTCCATTTTTTATTGCGCGCTTCATACCAAGTAGTGTTTCAGTTAGCCACCATTTGCGCCACTCATCTCTGTTATCAGCTAAGCCATTTTCGGTTATCAAAATTGGTTTTTTGTATTTTTCCCACAACCGTTCGAGTACGTATTCTATGTCACCTGGCGACATCGCCCACTCAACGTCATTATTTTTATCAATTGGATTGTGGATGCGATAACCATATACCCGCTGCGATTGATAATAATTAACACCTAGGTAGTCACAGTGTTTAATATATTTCTTTATAAAATAGTCGTCTTGGCAGTACTGCATTATGCTTGCCGACCAATTACTTAGCCAGCTGTTATCGCCTGCATAAAAATAATTTGAATTCTTTGATATCGAAACCTTGTACCGGCGACTAATACCATGGATTATTTTGGCTGAACGTCTATGCGCTAATGCCATATTGCAATTAACCCGCCAAAATTTGTATAGATTCGATCCCATCGGTGGCCAATTGCCCAAATAATAACTTTTGAATGCATATACCTCGGGTTCATTAATGGTTATGATGAATCGGACGCTAGCGCCAAGTTCATTTACGATTTTGTCTACGTATTTCGTAAAATATTTAACATTCGATCGTTTTTCAAACCCACCTTTATCACTAAACCACGTTGGTAAGGTGAAGTGAAATAATGTCACAATAGGTTCGATTCCACGTTTTTTGAGCTCTGTTAAGTAGTCCTTGTAGTGTGAAATTGCTTCAACACTCCACACGCCCTCACTCGGTTCAACTCTAGACCATTCAATGCTAAACCTAAAGGCATTCATGTTCATCTTTTGCAACATATCGAAGTCTTCGTTATATCGATTGTAGTGATCAGCTAACTTATCAGACACATAATTGCCAGGAGTCTTGGCGCTAGCCTTAATCCTATCCCAGCTGCCATAGTCACCTATCTGGTATTCAGACTGCGCCGCAAGCGACTTAGCATTTTCTAATTCCCACACAGTCCACTGGTTATGATTGCCACCTTCAACCTGATGCGCGGCAGTTGCCGCACCCCAAAGAAAGCGTTTAGGAAATTTGCTTTTTGAATCCACTTCAGCCATATACTTACTCTATTATAACACTAGTAAATAGAGTTGATAGACTATTGAACTACATCTTCTCCAAAGTGTTTTTGCAAGCGCATTTTGATCGAATTTTCATGACGACCCAGCAACTTAGATAGTTGCTTAATGGTTACCCCGTTTTGAAACTTTTCCTTTAATTCTGAATCCTGCATTGATTCCCATGGACGATATGCATTTGGATAAGTCTCGCGCATCTTAGCAATCTTGTCACTCCAACTACTGGATTTGGTTTTTTTGGAAGAAATCACTGGATTAGATTCTCGCTTTTTGACTTGAGCCTCCAGATGAGCAAACCGTTTGTTGTCCCTGGCTGCCCTATCGCGTAAATTTATGTCAATCTCTTGAGCATTGGGACTAACTTGCAAAGCCATTCGATTTATCCCTGTTAAATACAAGTTGCGCAAATTTTTTACTCGGCTAAGTGCCACGTATCCCATGCCCTCAACAAACGCTTTTCGTAAATCAATTCGCGCTGCGTCCAGCGTCATACCCTGAGATTTGTGTACAGTAATTGCCCAGGCTAAACGCAGTGGTATTTGAGTAATACTAGCTCGCTTTTTCTCACCATCACGAAGTTCCCACGTATCCGGAGTCATTGTTACAACTTTACCGTTTTTAAATTCAACAACTGGATATTCTGTCGCCGGTTCAAAATCAATTACTACACCTAAACTGCCGTTTACGTATTTACGATCCAAACTATTTTTGACAGCCATAACTAACGCACCCTTTTTTAACTTCAAAGTGGCAGGAGCAAGCACAGATCGTTGCAGGTTCTCTACATAGTTAGCGCTTCCCGTTGTCGTCTGAGTATAGAATAGCTCGTCACCGTCTAGTTGCTCTAGCATGGCATTGTTTATTTTGTCGACATCTACGTTAACAGTGTGAAGTTCAGTTAAAATCTCACTATCGTCAGGTTGAACCTCAACCCTCGCTAGTAATGCTTCGGCGTGCCCACGACGAAGCTCCCCGGCCCTCAGCGAGTTCAATATATCAAGTAGCTCTTCGTCGTCTTGGCGGTGCTGTTCGGACAGATAACAAACTGTTGGGTCTAGCTCACGCCAAACATTACTATTAACCACGAAGCCACCAGCCCTGCTGTCACCACGATTTATCGGTGGTAGCTGAAAGAAATCACCACTCATGATTAATTGAATTCCACCAAATGGTTCGTCTTTTCGGCGCACCAAACGACACACCTCGTCAACCATATCTAGGCGAAAATCGTGCATCATACTGATTTCATCAATAATCAAAACGTCGGTTTTTTCGATTATTTCGCGTCGTCCTTTGGCCATTCGATCAAGAAACCAATCCGTTATTTCATCGGATACACCAATCCCCGCCCAGCTGTGAATCGTTGTACCGCCTAAGTGTGTTGCAGCCAGACCAGTCGTAGCGGTCACTGACACATGCTTGCCTTCGTTTTTGGCAATCCGAATAAATTGATTCAAAACAAAAGTCTTGCCGGCCCCTGCCGGACCGGTCAATAGCACACTTTCGCCTGCTAGCATTACCTCTAGTGCAATCCCCTGATTCATTGCTACTAGTATAACACTACATCAATTTTCAGTTTTCAGTTTTCAGTTCACAAATTAATTTTCAGGTCTCAATTTTTAAATTAGAAAACCCGAGCGTCACATCAACGCATAACCGAAAGCGCTAGACTAGGTGGTTTTCGTATCCCCTGGAACCCGAGTTCGATAAGGCGCCGGGGCCCTTAGCGGACCCGGAGCGAAGAAGGATATGAAAATCACCTAGCCTGGCGCTGGAAAACGGTATAAAACTTAGCCTCGTGGCGGTTCGCCCTCAGGATCGTCCAACAGGCGTTTACTTTTTACTTCGTATCGCCTGCCCGTAATCTCACTGGTAATATAATCTTCATTAATTAAATTAACGAACGTATCAAGGTCATTTCCGTCCAAAATTATAATTGCACCAGCATCATCAGTCATAATCTCTAGCTGCATCTGGTCGGCATAATCGACAACTTGATCTTGTGTTATGTCGCCGATTTCGATTTTTTGTAATTTGTTAACAGTTTTCCTGCGGTCTTTGACGAGTGTTTGTAAATCCATTCCGTCGGGAAAGCTTAGTTTAAATTGCTTTTCAATCTGGGCAACTTTCTGGTCCGCTAACGCCTGTTTCTTGTAGTCGTAATTGAACAAACGCTCAAACTTACTTTCGTTAAATACAAAGATGTCTTTATCGACAATTAACACCTGATTATCGCCAGAGATTTTTAGTCCGACATCTGCCTGAAACGCTCCGAATTTACCATCTCTAAACTCCCAGGCGGTCGCACCCTGCAGGACGTTACCCTGCGAAATCTGTTTGACTACGTAAAAGGGTTTCTTGGTATCATCCTTACTGGTAAACTTCGCTACGATTCCTTTAATCCGCTTAAATTCATGTTCTGTCTCGCTAAATTCGACAATGTCATTACGTTGATGTTCAATTAGGTGAATTAAAGTCTCTGCTCTACCCACCTTTTCTAGGTCAGTGCGTAGCAGTACATTGTCTTCTTTGTCTGACAACTCAAAGTCCCGAACACTAAGTCCAGTTCCAGCGCCTAAATTAACGAAGTTAATTACATCATATAAAAATAGTGGCTTTATCTGAGTCCCCAGGTCTTGGCCTAGTTTTGTAGTGTATGGAGTATAGTTTTTGTTAAACAAAAAGAACTCAACATCCAACTCTTTCTTGACTCCGTCAATGTTATTCGCCCATAAAAAAATATCGGTCGTTTCGCGCGTTTCTTCCATTTATTTTGCTTTCTTTTAGGTTACAACTTAAATTATTGTAACCGCGTCCAAGTTCAATAACAAGTCCGCTAAGCTAACTAGTTATAAGTTTACGGACAAAATTTCCAATCCGACGCCTTAACCCAGAATTATTTTTTTCGGGTGGCAAAAAATTTTCAACTAAACGATCCATGACATCTTGAATCGGCTCATAACGCCGTTCACTATAACACCAGTGTACTTTTGTTTCGCTTAGCTCCCAGGACCTACAATAATCAGTTTCCATGTCAACCAAGAAATATAAAACCTCTCGAAAAGGCTCACCCTCTATTCCTGACGGGTGTTCACTAAACACGCGCCTGAGTGTCATAGATCCCTTTGACACCATGTCGTCTGGTAGAACCTTATGGCTTTGTGTCATATCGACATTATCTCTTTTTAATTGATCGTCGATAATCTTGTCAGCGACATGACAAAGTTCCCACATAGGAATATGTTCCTTGTAATACTCGCTATGATTGGTGTCGTATGATTTATCAGTTTCCCAGTTTTTATCGTACATCAAATAAGGCGAAGGAGGTTCTCCGTCGTCAAGTATGTCAAAACTCTCTTGTTCACTCATGTAAGTAGATTGTATTATACAAGTTTTTATATATTAATCAATAACAATTCTATTCCCAGTCAAATCCGTGCCCAAAATGCCCAAATCTAGCAGTTGCTTCATATATTGGTCGCCTTAGATTAAGCGAGTTTATTATCCCGTTTGGTGTTAGATTATAACCCACTATCTTTTCGTCGTGACCATCAATTATCACCGTTGCCTCTAGAGGTTCGATTACACCAATCGCATAAGCTAGCCTTACAAATACTTCGTTTGCTTGGCGTTTTTTTAAATATTCGACCGCTATTTTCCGCGCCATGTACGCGGCGCTACGATCAACCTTGCTGGGGTCTTTACCGCTAAATGCTCCACCGCCAACTGGGGTTCTGGGACCGTAATTGTCGACCGCTAATTTGCGACCCGTTAGTCCAGCGTCGGCATCAAACCCACCAATACTCCAATCGCCCGCTGGGTTTACAAATAATTCTACGTCGCCTGTTGTATCAAAATCCAACAACCACTTATTTACTTCTTTTTTTAGTTCCTCACTTTTTGCGTGCTGAAAACTTGCTACTACGTTTGTTATCAAAGAGTCCTTGGTCGTTATTTGAGTTTTCCCATCAAATGGCCAAATTTTATATAAATATTGATTTAATTTACGTGACAACACAACCTCAAGTGGCAGAAATTCTGGTGTTTCACTGGTTGCATAGCCAATCATAATTCCTTGGTCGCCCGCGCCTCCCGTATCGACCCCCTGAGCTATCTCGGGACTTTGGCGTGCTATGTTCTCGATTAGCTCGATATCACCCGCCAGGCGTCTTACAATAGCTTTGATATCTACGCCAACCGCTTTTGACGTTACTTCACCGGTCACAAATATTTTTCCGTGCCCACCAGCGACATCAACTGCGACTCTAGCAAGCGGATCCTGTACTAAATGCGCATCCAAAATTGCATCAGAAATCTGATCAGCAATTTTATCAGGATGCCCCGGCGACACACTCTCGGCAGTTTTGTATTGATTAGTTTTTGTGACAGACATATTAATCCTTTCTATCTGTCCCGAACAACCAAGAAAGGATAATGTTTATCTACAAGATTTACATATATCTTCCCGAATCATTCAGGCTGGAAGTAGCACCTTGTTCTATTCAAAGAATAGGTTGCTGGCGAGTCATAGGTCCAGTGTCCCTCGTCGCGCTCTTGATATTAGTTTGTTAACTGTTTGATTTTAGCATGTCGGGTAGCGGATCTCCAAATTTAACGCTCCTAATATGCCCCACTGTATCTTTTTTTGATATGTGCGGATATTGTACGCGATAAGCCTCCATCACATCGCCAAACACTGCATCTTTCCAGCTCAAACCAAGTTTTGACGCTACGCCCTTCACTTCATTTTCGCTATCACCTTCGATTTCAATATATGGATCCAACCATGGCCATTCATCCAAAACTATTTCAACGCCCCCAAGACGCCAAGTCTCCCTGCGCGACTCCTGGAAAGACTGGTAAGGCAACCCGGCCACTTTCAGTAACTGAACCGCATTGTCAAAATCATCAACTATAATCTCAATCTCTTTTGCACCATGAAGGGATAATTCATCAAATTGTTTATATGTCATCGTGATTCGATCACCCTCATCTCGGACTCTCATGAACGCATTCTTAGAAACCATATTTGGATTATCAATCGTCACCCGACGCATCAATCTCATTGGTTTCTCGCAAACCGCACCCAACTTAGCCAATTTATCGCGCATAGCTTGGTGATTCTGTCGAACAAACTTAGCTTCGATCTCTGTATTCATTTATTATAAAATTCCTCTTAGCCTTTTTTCGCGCGCGCGATTCGCCCACTCATCGGCTAATTCGTTGCCGATATCGCCTTCGTGACCACGGACCCATGTTAGTTTTGCATTTGAATTTTGATACAGCGGATACACCTCTTGAACGATATCTAAATTCTTAATTTCACCACCCTTTTTCTTCCAACCTTTTTCTTCCCAGCCAGGTGCCCATTTGGTAATAACATTAATCCAAAACTCACTGTCGGTAAAAATCTCTACTTTTTTATCGCCCGCGTCAGTTAGGGCGGCTATTAGTGCCTTACCTTCCATGCGGATATTAGTCGAATTTAGCTCGTACCCAACAATGGCTGGTTTCATGTCTTTGATAACTGCAAATCCACCAGGACCAGGGTTAGGACTGCAGCTGCCATCGGTATAATAAATAATCATCTTTTCTATTCTACTACACACGCCGTTATGAAAAGTTAATACTGCCTCAGGACTTCAATTATATCAATTAGCGTCTGAGGAGAAGTTCTGCCGAACGCAGAGGTTGCCATAGCTACTACATAATCTTCAACCTCACCATCAGGTATTGTAAACCGGAAATCCTCTTTTTCTCCCTCAGCAACATAAAAATCCACACCCTTCGCACCAGCCTTTATATTTAATCTGGTGCCAAAATTCCCAGGTATAATTATTATACTCGCTAACGTATCACCGATATTAACCCCATCCCTTATAAGCTCTCTTAGTAGTGGTTGTCCAGCGTCGTCGTCTTCGTCGCCAAAGTCTGCAAAAAAATTTTGACCGCCACCACTAAAACGAGCAGTTTCCAGCCTACTAGAGACTCTACGGTAAATTTCCCGACTCTTTTTTACGCCAACACTATTAGCATAACAACCCAAAATTGAAGCAAGTATTATCGGCTCAGTTGAGTGGTATGCTGGTGCATAAAATCTTTCGGATTGTGGCCCAAAAATCTGCTTTCGGCCTAAAGGATCTATTATATGTTCCGCAAAACGAACATGTCGCGAAGAATAAAAATCACCGTGTAACGAACCGCCAATACGCGTTTCGTACAAAACACCATTTTCATCTGGTTGGCTTAGGTAGCTATTATAATCTCGATATTTACTAAGAAATATGTCTGAAGTAACTGCAACCCCACCAACCAATATAACCCTAGCGAGTCTATCTGGCTCAATCTCTGAGGCTAGTGCATTAATTTCTTTTGTAACCTTTGTCCTTTTTCTTCTACTAAGTATTTGCTCGCCCATCAGCCCACTAATCACCAATTTATCGTGCGTCCTAGCAGGTTGTTTTTTGACCGGATGTTCATAATCAAACAACGTATCTACATCGTCATTGCTAGATGAGTTACCGTAAGCCCACTCGGACGAATCGTCAACGATTAGTGACCTAACGACAGCCGATTTCTGCCTAACATCTAGACTTTTAAAGAAATCACTACATAAATAATCTTTTATGTCTTGCTCAACCTCTTTATCCTCTAGGTCCTGACCACTCCTTAAATATGAATGCATGACTAGCCATTCATCAAAACTATCCTCCGCGTTATATATTTGCTCAGATAACTCTCTAATTTTTGGGTCTTGCTCTGCTTTTTGTGATAATTCCCATTGATCGCGCACAAAACTTGTCCTATTCCGCCAACCCAATTTATTATCTGCATTATACCACTCGGGGGCTTGATATTGTAAAGCGTTAGCGCATAATAGAGTTACAAGATTTAAGGAGTTAATATGGCCAAAGGTCAAAACAGGCGTAAAGAGGTCAAAAAACCCAAGAAACCAAAGGTTGATAAATAAACGCTAGTTCTAGCGCCAAAATAACGGCCGAATTTAATAACACGCTACATCTAGCGTGTTATTAAATTATTCTGTAACTTCAATTCCGTTCCAAAATGCTACGTAATTTGCGAAATCTTTCTTGACTCGTTCAACCGAGCCCTCTTTTGGCTCGGGGTAGTACCAAGCACCAAATTCATTTCGTTCGCCATCAATTAAGACGTCATAATAACTGGCTTCGCCCTTCCAGTGACAAACTGTCTTGTGGTCGCTCTCTTCGAAATATTGCCACTCCAAAGATTTTGGAGGAAAATACCAATTACCTTCAATCCTAATTAAATCTTCCTTCGGTGCCTCTGCGATAGTTGTCTTTTTCCAAACTGCTTTCATAACACAATTATACCAGCTTGGTCTTGTTTGCTAAATATTCAGACATCGTTACCTCGTAATCTAACGTTATATCGTAAGGCTGGCCAAGCAAGCTTCGCCAAAATCTCCGACGCTTAAGTTTCGGTAAAAGAACCGTCTCAAAATATTCCATTTCGGCCTGTCGCCTGGCGGTAGATATCTCTTCTGATCGCGACAAAACGTCCTTAAGGATATCAGGGTTATATATTGATTCGCGTTCCATTAATTCTGTAAACGATGGCCAGAAATTAGTTCCGAGTCTCTCTATGACTAGTTCGTCAACCTCTATCAACTCTAAGCATGCACCACGAATAGATTCAACAACCTTTGACCAGTCATTTTCAACTGTCTCGCTTAACGCCATCAATTTTTGCAAAACGTCTTGCTCGTCATCTGATGAGGGGTTAAATTTTGGTGTTTTATCCATGATATCTACTTGTTAATGTCGTCAATCAAGACTCGCTTTTGCTCTGTTGTATCGCGGTCACGGATCGTAACTGTATTATCTTCGAGTGTTGTAAAGTCGACAACTACACAGTGAGGTGTACCAATTTCGTCTTGACGGCGGTAGCGTTTGCCAATATTGCCGTTATCGTCCCACATGACATTGCCGTGCTTTTTCTTGAGCATATCATATACTTCACGCGCTTTGGCGACCAGCTCGGGTTTATTTCGTACCAGTGGTGAAACTGCGTATTTAACAGGCGCCAGGTGTTCTGGAAGTTTCAAGAATACTCGCTTCTCGCCATTAACTTCGTCTTCAGTATATGCTGCCGATAAAACTGCCATAATTGTTCGCTCAACACCAAACGAAGGTTCAATAACGTGCGGAACAAAAGCATTATTAGTACCTTTGACTGTATATTTCATATTCTTGCCAGCTTCGCGCTCAATGTTATCTAGGTCAAAGCTGCCGCGATATGCTAGGCCCAGCAACTCCTCGCGTCCAATCGGAAAGTCGAATTCGAAATCAATCGTTCGCTTACTATAATGTGCCCTATCTTCATCTGGTACGACCAGCTCATGGACGCTGTCAGCTGGTAGTCCTAATAGGTCTGTCCAGTCACGCACCAACCTAACCCACTTCTCAAATTCAGCTTCCCAATTAGCTGGATCAATAAAGTATTCAATTTCCATTTGTTCAAATTCACGTGCGCGGAAAATAAAATCCCGTGGACTAATTTCGTTTCGGAAAGCTTTACCGACCTGCGCAATTCCAAATGGTAAATCAGGATAAAAGCTATCTAAAACATTCTTGTAATTGGTGAATATACCCTGGGCAGTCTCTGGCCGTAGATAACTAACACTTGATTCATCCTCGACAGGACCGACATTTGTTTTAAACATCATATTAAACGTACGAACATCAGATAACTCGTTGCCGTTAGGACTTTTGATACCTTTATCACGAATAATATTCGTCATATCCTCTAGCGACAAACCGTTAACGTCAACGCCAACGTCTTTTAGTAAATGATCAGCCCTAAATCGCTGTTTAGTTTCAATATCCTCGACAAGCGGGTCCGTAAACGTATCGACATGGCCACTCGCCTTCCAGACGTTTTGATTCATCAAAATCGCCGCATCAACACCGTACATATCGTCACGATCGTCGACAAACATCTTCCACCACAAATCAATGATATTTCGCTTTAGCGTTACACCTAAGGGTCCGTAATCCCAAGTCCCACTCAGACCTCCATAAACTTCACTACCCTGATAAATAAACCCTCTGCGCTTTGCTAGGCTAACAATTGCTTCCATTTTTTCGTTCTTGATGTTTTTGTCGCTCATAATAACATTTAGTATAACAGTTGTTGCTTTATTTCATAACAGACAGTACAGTGGATATTTGGTTTTCTCCCACCTAAACTCTACCAAGAAAGGCGGTGGTCGATTGAAGACTAATCCGCAAAAAGTCGCCGACGACATGTACAATCACATCGTTGACGACAAATATGCAAAAGCGCTTGCTTTGGGTAACAAATGGCGACTCGATCCTCGATTCGCTGGACACATGTTGTTCTGGTTGAACTACGCTTTCGCCTACATAATGGCAAAGCCTGGAATCACCAGACAAACAGCCACGCCAGTGTATTTGTGTCGGAAATTCGCTAGACGTGACTCAAATCACACAACCAGTCTTGAAGGCAACTTCTGGTACACATGCCAAGGCATTGCCAAGCACAAAGGCAACTTGAAAGCGGCAATAAAAATGTTGAGACTGGCGCAGCAAATGTTTCCTGACAACCACAAGGAAATGACACATAAGCTGCTCGCTGAATACCAACGTGACTTGTTAACCCAAAAGGCAAAGCGCTAAGCCCCGTCGTAAATGACGGGGCTTTCCCCTTCCTAATACTTTATAGTTTCTATATAGACTTATGTCATAAATTATGTTATTATATTGCTATCTCAAATCACTGGGAGGTGACGTAATGAGTGAATCAAGTAGCGCCGCCGTCCAGGTTGGTGCGCTGATTAACAAGGGTAAATTCCAAATGGCCAAGAAACTCAGCAAAAAACTGCTGGAAGAAAACCGTAGTCTTAAAGACAGTGCGGTGTTTTTATTCCAAGTGATTCTTGCTGAAAGGTTGACTGGTGACAAACAGGGGCTCGCTGACGAGCTTTGGGAATCATCCAAGACGTGCCGAGACTACACTCGGGAGATGGAAGGAGATCTCTACCGCGATCTCGCGCTTGCTGCAATAAGAGCGGGCAACATCGATCAAGCCGAATCGGCACTGGGTAAGGCTCGTGCAATCCATGAAGACAATGCGAACCGGATGGCTGCCATAACAATGGTAGAAGGACGTATCGCCTACTCCAAGCGCGACTACTATCTGGCGGCAACACTTCACGGACGAGCCGCATTTGCCTGGCACAAAATCGGAGAACTGGCTGATGAGCAGTGGGTGAAGAACAACACCTTCCACCAACTGCGAGCTATCGTAGTTAGCAGAAGGTTTGACCACACATTTCAACAACAGCTTTACAACCAAGTTCTACGTTACGACGAAAGTCGTAATCATCACATCGGAGCCTGGCTGGCATTCCGACTCGGAAGATTTGGCAATGTCATCTATGACAAGCTTGCCAAGTTTCTCGGATAACCCCCCCAACCCAACCCCGCCACAGCCAGTGGCGGGGATTTAACTTTAGACCGCGGCGTGTTCGCGTGCGACAAGGGCACAAAGTGGCAATGTCTCACTAACACCACCGACCTGCGCTAACGCTCGTATTGGTTTAGTCGCAATTAACCGTAGTAACTTAATGTGATCCGAATTTATCTCTCCGTTATTAACTTCACGTAGACCCTGTTCGCTCTCATCGTATCGATATCTTAAATCTGGCGATAGTTTTTTACCGTTAACGTCACGCTCCAAACTTAGCTCATGCCCCATCAGCGACGCATATCGTAAATAAAACCACGCCTGTACTAGTTCTAAATCTATACTGAGCGCGTCTAACCCCATCAACACCTCACTCAGCACGTCATACCAATCTGATTCATCCATCATTTCACTAGCTCGCGTAATTAATTTTATTACGCTATACCCAAACTGCATGCGGTCAAAATCCTTCAATATATTTCCATAAAACTGAACTAAACGCGATGATGTTAACACCCCCAACTCTCCCTTACCCTCACCAATCACGACATCTGAAATTGCAAAAAGTTCAATTCCGCCAGCTAATTTACTTTTCTCACGTCGCACACCACGCGCCATTACACTTCGTTTACCATCGGGTGTAAGTAACTGTAAAATTCGATCCGCTTCACCATAATTTGTCCTACGCAGCACAATAGCACGTGTCCTGTTTGTTCTCATAATGTAACGCTCCGAACAGCCGCCACTATGTCGTCCACCGACATAGTTGCTTTATCTAAAATCTTTTTAACGCCATATGGTTTTAATTTATCGATCGATAAATCCGCCGCCAAGTTAGTGCATAAAATAATCGGGATATCACCTGTGTCGGTATACGACTGCAACTCGTTCATTAAAGCAAAGGCAGTGCTGCCAGTTAACAAAACGTCCAATAAAATCACATCTGGTTTTTGGTCATCGACAGCATCAATTGCTGCGGGTGCATTTAACGCAACATTAGTTTCGTATCCAGCTTTTTCAAGCACTCTCTGGTATTGTTCTGCAAGCCACCCATCGTCCTCTACGATCAACACGTGCGCGGCGCTCATAATAAACTCAGCTGGTGCGACGCAAATAGATCAACATAAAATGTCGCTCCGTCACGATGTTTAGTAACGCCTATTCGCCCGTTCATCGCATCGGCAAATTGACCAGCGATATATAGTCCTAATCCGCTACTTAGCGGTCTAGCGTTCACAGCCTGTGGAGCGGTGGCTAATTTGCTACGCAAAGACCTCCACACGTCACTCGAAAGCGATGGACCAAAATCTCTTACACCCAAACGAATTGTTTTACCATGATTGAGAGTCCGAATCTGAATCTCGACTGAACTGTCGGCGCCCGCATAATGCAGGGCGTTGTCGCTAAAATTCATAATTATTCGGCGCAGCAAATCACGATTGGCAACTAGTAACAGAGGGTGTTTGCGCGTCACCAACCTAACACTACGTCCGTGTGCACTAAATAGCGGCGTCAGTTCATGGACAATATCCTCACAAAGTTGTTGCGGATTAATTGGCTCTAGTTGAAACATTGCGTCAGTCAAATTAGCCGCTCGGGTCAAGTCGCTAGTTAATCTAAGCGCCCGCTCGCTTGTTAAACTAATCTGGCGTAACATTCGCTTGCTTTCGATGTCGTTTGCTTGTCCAGACTCTAACATCAGTGACAGCTGGCGAACTAATGCAAGTGGCGACTTTAGCTCATGAGCAGCGGCAATTATTGGCGACAAACCAATATCAATTTGACTACCCTCAAACCGCTCATGCTCCCTGTTATTCACGCCCATACTGCCACTAATTATAGCACGCCGTGGGTTGGCTATTGGCTATTGGCTATTGAAACTATGCCATATTCCAATAGCTACATTCCATATTCCAAATTTGTCCTATTGGTTAAACTTAACGGTCGCGACAAGTTTGTCGAAATCAGGCTTGAACGTGTCAGCGTCCGATCGAATAGTCAAAGTTTTATCACGAATCTTGAATATCGCAGCTGATCCACGAATATCTTTACTAAACGACCCGTCTAAACGTGTGCCGTTCACGCCATTCGCCGTAACACTACTTGACCTTAAATCACCTTTTTTGACAGCCGAATCATAACTGGCAATAACCTTGTCGTAATCTTTTTCTTCGATAGTAACCCTCAACGCGAACTGTTGCGAATTACTAACCGGCGGTACAGTTACGGGGTTTAGATATGCCGAAAAGGTTCCACCATTTGTGACGTCCTTGTCGATATACACACTCCAAGTTTTTGGGTACTTGAACGTAACCCGACCATAATCATCAGGACCAACAAATTCACGGTTTGGTTCTTTTTCGATTTTGGCAAATTTAATCTCATCAGCATCTGCCTGGTTTTTCTCTGCAACTGAAACAGCATTGGCAATTCTAGTATCAACATCAGATTTTTGACCCAAATAACTGATTAGCGCCCAAATAAATAGCCCCAGAAAAACAGCTGACGTAATTGATAAACTTACCGTTACAATCATGCGTTTATCTGCGAAGCCTAATTGTGATTTATTTAACCTCATATTCATAGCGTCATTATACTTGTGCTTTGTCGCTCTGTAAAGGAAGCACCTCATAAAGGTCATAGGCAGCTAATGAAACTTTCGGTTCCCAGCCAGGTAGTTTATTGCCGTAGCTAATTACATGTAGGTTGTGGTTCATTCTGTTTGCCTCATTCTGAATTTTTCGAACCACTCTTTTAGTGTCTCGCTTTACCGCAAAAACATACACTACAGTTGTGTCATCAGGAAACGACACACGCCAATAATCAGATAACCTAGTCGACACTAGCGGCTGTCGCCGCGACAAAAGTTTAGACAAAGCAACTAGAATTGGATTAATTTCATATCCGATCGCTCTAGAGCCAAATTTTGCAGCTTGTCGAAGCACGATTCCGTCGCCGCTACCGATATCGATCAATAAATCATCGGGGCTTAGCGGATACAAATCCTGAAAAGCTTGATTAATATAGCGCTTTTGGCTAGGTACATACGGCGCGCCTCTAAATACAACTATGCCAAATATTACTACCAGCCCACCTAACGCCCATAACCAGGTCATTTAATCTACGCTATCAAATTTTTGTTTAACGACTTGAATGTCGTTTTTGAGTGCTAGTAAATCCTTTTCAATATCACTAGCCAAGGTTTCTGCAAGTTTGAATTTATCTAAGGCTTCTTCTAGGGTAAATTCGTCGCTATCAAACCACGCCACTAAATCGGTTAGCTCAGCTGTTTTTTCTTGAATTGTTTTACTTGTTTTTGACATCTAATACCTCTGCTCTTAGTATAGCTTTATTCGTTTCAATCTCAACCTTGTTACCAACGACTGCCTCGCCTCTTAGTAGAGCATATCCCCTAGCCAGTACGGTACGTGGATCTAGTTGGCTAAGGATACTTTTTAATGATTCGACCTGTGCGGACCTATTATCAACAGCCGCTACCGCCAACTCTAGGGCACGGTTCAGCTTCGTTCGTATATCGACTTCGTATGATTCGATTGTGCGCATCATTCGTGGAATCAAAGACTGAAGTTGAGCGCCGACCGACCTAATAATTTCATGTTTATCCGGTACCAAAATCTGTGCAGCGTTACTAGGTGTAGCCGCCCGAACGTCAGCCACCATGTCAGCCAGGCTTTCGTCGACTTCGTGCCCAACACCCACTAATGTCGGAATACGACTAGCAGCAATCGCACGCACTAACGGCTCATCATTAAACGCCGCCAAATCATCAGCACTACCACCACCCCGAATTATCACTAGAACTTCGGGTAGGTCTTGCTGAGTATTAAAATAATTTATGGCTTTGATTATTTGATCAGGCGCACTGTCGCCCTGGACTTGAACGTGAGCCACATCTACCTTAACCCCGCCCCACCTGTCACCAAGTATCTTGATAAAGTCAGCATAACCCGCAGCTTGCGTGCTACTAATAACTGCAACGTGGCTAGGAATACGCGGCAACAGCCGTTTACGCTCTGGCGCAAACAAACCCTCTTCGTCCAATTTGGCCCGTAAAAGCTCAAAACTTTTTTTGAGCGAACCTTCGCCGCTTGGACGAATCGCCTTTACAGTCAGACTAAACTTGCCCCACTGAGTTAGTTTAGGTACTGCCGACACAACAACCTTCATACCGTCTTCGATTGGAACCCGCAACTGAAACACCATCATAAAACAACCGACGCTACCACCGGCATCTTTTAAATCAAAAAACACAAACTTACCTTGATTCATTTTGAATGACGATACTTCACCTTCAATTTCAACATTTGGATACGCAAAGTCGAGGGTCTGATTAACGACAGCGATAAAATCACTAACGCTAAATATCGGATTTAGAGACTGGGGCTTTTCCATACTTCATTATCGTTAATTGATAAAATACATATCCAAACAAAATCGTACCTAACACCAAAACAACCCTAGCAAGCAACGTTCCTGCAATCGCCATACCTGGTGGAACTCCAGCCGAAGCTAGAAACGCGATCATAATCGCCTCATATACTCCAGCGCCCCCGGGCATAACCGAAAGAACGCTTGCCACTGATGACACACCGTATGCAATAAATATAATGGCCGGGTTGACCATGTAGCCAAGCGACCAAAACGCCAACCACACCAATAAAACGTCCATCACAATATTCATTATTGACCACACAAACGGCATCCTGAGTATCTTGCTGTCCTTGCGAATCTCAATATAATCCTCGTGCATTTCTAGGAAAAAGTTTTCAATAGCCGCTAGTTTAACGACGTTTGTTTTCTTGCCTCGAGTTATTTTAGTTATGAACTTATTAGAAGTTTTTGTGAACCAAGCCGAAAACCTAACTAGTCTTGCTCTGTTGCCAGCCAAAAACACAAATAAGAACATCGCTACTACCATCATCAGTACCAACGCACTACATATTAAAACAATCGGCCTATCTACTTTGTGGTCTAACGTAAGTGCTGCAAAAGCAATCAACATAATCAAAATAAACGAAATAAACGTCAACACAAACCGCACGATTTGTGACATCGTTGCCCTACCCGGACTAACACCATGCCTTCCAAGCACCCAACCAAGATACGAGAACCCGGCCGCACCACCGCTCGGAATTATGTGATTTACGAAATTAAGTTCTAGCGCCATCCGAGTCATTTGCCACCTAGTTGTGTCGCGCAGATTGCCTTTGGAGCGCAAATACGAAAATATCATTCCGCCCGTCGCGAAATAACTAATTAGTTGCACTGGTATCAAAAGTGACAAAATCCATAAATTTACACTACCTAGTAAATTATAGGCTTTGTGTATTTCGGGCCAAGCAAAGACAATCACTAGTACTAGTAGCGCCGTGGTGATAATGGTAACCCAAGTTCTAAATGACAACCTAAATGACATACTTAGGGGTAATTATATCACTTTTAGGCCTAGACAACGTATAATGAACGTATGCGTATAGCGATTTTGGGACGACAACCAGCCCTAGGCACAGCAGAACTTGAACGAATTTACGGACAAAACTCCGTCAAACTACTGTCGAGTCAGATTGCCCAAATTGAAACTGACTCCCTGGACGTCAGGGATCTTGGTGGCACCCTAAAGGCCGGTGTGATAACCGACACTATAAATGGTCATGACTGGCGAAACGTGAGTCAAAAAATTATTCAAAATTATTTTGATAAGTGGTCATCACACTCAGGCAAAATAACACTTGGAATTAGTGTTTACGGATACAATCTGAATCCACGCGAAGTTCAAAAACTTGGCATCACACTGAAGCAACGGCTCAAAAAAAACGGCGTCAGCCTAAGGTTAATACCCAACGCTGATATTGCCCTGTCTAGTGCTACGAGCCATCACAATAAACTTGGCCTGTCAGACAATAAAGTCGAACTACTAATAGTGCGGTCCAACAACAATCAAACCATCGTCGCCATGAGCACCGGTGCCCAAAACATCACCGCCTACGCCTTGCGTGATCAAATGCGCCCTAAACGTGACGCATTCGTCGGCATGCTACCTCCGAAACTCGCTCAGATTATGATAAATCTAGCCGCCGGGCAGATGGGGTCTGGGAAACGGGGAATGGGAAATGGGAAATCAAAATTAGCTGTTGCCACACCCCAATTTCCTATTTCCCAACCCCCAAACCCCATTCGGGTGTTAGATCCGTTCTGTGGCACTGGCGTAATTTTGCAAGAAGCTGCACTGATGGGACACGCAGTCTATGGTACTGATCTGGCCGAGAAAATGATTAATTATAGCCACGAAAACCTTAAATGGCTAGCCGACAGCCACCACGTCTCGATTGATAGTAAATTGCAAGTTGGCGATGCTATGAAGCACAAATGGCAGCCCCCTATCGACGCAGTTGCGACCGAAACTTACCTCGGTCAACCATTTAGCGCCCCGCCTTCACCCGCTAAACTAGCTGAAGTTCAAAAGACCTGCGACCTAATCATCATTTCGTTCCTAAAAAATATCGGGTCTCAAATAAAGCCAAATACCCCGCTTTGCATCGCTGTGCCCGCGTGGCGCGACAAAAACGGCGACTTCACTCACCTGCCGTTAATTGAAACAATCGGTAAACTTGGCTACAAACGTCATGAATTCAAAAACGTCTCGCAAAACGAGCTTTTATATTACCGCGAAAGCCAAGTTGTGGCCCGAGAGTTATTAGTGCTAATCAAAACCTAAAATTGCACTTACACCCTTGACCAAACCCGTAAATTCAAGTACAATTGAACAGATTGATTCAGAAAACTTAAGGAGCAAGACTAATGTCACATGTAAAAGCAGGTGGTTCATCCAAAAACATTCATAATAATGCCGGTCGTCGACTTGGTGTTAAGCGTTTTGGTGGCCAGTCGGTTCGCACTGGTGAAGTCTTGGTTCGCCAAACCGGTTCAAGCAAAATTGCCGGACCTGGTACATTCATAAGTCGTGACTATACTATTCACGCTGCAGTTGATGGCGTCGTTGAGTTCAGCAAAGTACGAAAAGGCCACTTTACAGGTAAAACAGTTCCTCGAACTCAAGTTTCAGTACAATAATAAAACTGCTCCATCCGGAGCAGTTTTATTATTGCTGTTTCATGCTTTTTGCCATCAGATACGCATCGTTCGCTAAGGCATCTAAGTCAGTCTTACGTCGTTCACGCGTTAAACGGTCATCTTCGCTCTCTTTCGGCCGGACTGCAGCAGCCTCAACACCTGGTGCTTTATAGTTAGGATCTTGTAACAAATCCCTGTAGATGGATTTATTGTTTTCTGATTCAACTGTAGGCTTAAAGCCTGTGTCACTTGAATGAGTGTCATCAGACTCAGTCGCTTCTCTAGCTTTTCTTCGCAACTCTCGCATTTCGTTTCGAGTAAATCGTTGAAGACTTTCGTTAACACCACTCTGATTGGAAGCTTCGATTGGCCGTTGCACGTCAACCGAACTAAGTACTGTATCACCTAAGTCCTCTTTGACAGAAACTGAAGTAAACCTTTCGGCGTTATCGTCTGGTTTATTAATAGCGCTTTCAGGAACCATCATCACGTCTTTATCCCAACCTGATACCTCTCGGCTCTTGGCTGTCAATTCGATAATATTTACTTTGTTACCTCCTTTGTCATAAAAGTATCCTATTTTAATACCCCGAAGATTCTCTCCGGGAACCTGAGAGAATCCAACCATCTCTGTAGCATGATCAAAATCAAACAATACTGGATCTTCAACAGTAGGACGATTAGCTTCCAGCCTATCATTCTGTGCCTTTTCAGACCAAGGGCTAACACCCTCGGCCTGTGAGTTATCACTTGATGTTTTGTGTTCTGGGGACATTTATTTTATTCAACTTATATTCAAAAATTATTTATTCGATTCAGTAGGGTTTTTAGCTTCAAGTAGCTCCCTTGATGCGGCTTCTAGTGCCTGAGCACCTACACTGTTTGGGTCGCCAATGCGTGGAGCAGTCTCAGCGGTAACTGTTGGAATCGGACTTGTGTCAACATTCCAGTTGCCACCTTCATCTTCGCGCTTACGAACAGCCTCTTGCTGTTCTGTTTCATTCATCAGGAATGGATTACTTTTAACACCTTCGTGCACATTACTAGAAGGATTGCTTCCCATTTGGTTTTCGGGTGTCTGTTCGGCACCTTCTGGACTCAATTCGACAGTGCTAGGTTGTGTTACTGGGACTTCTGCTGGATTAGATTGTGTGTTTATTTCAGGTGACATTTTAATTTTCCTTTTTGTTTGCTTTATAGTTACCACTATAGCATAAGCTTGATTAAAAAGCAAGCCTATGGCACCTTGAAACTAACGATTCCATGTTTCATTCAGTGAGACTGTGGAATCCGAAGAATTGAGGATTTCAGCCGAACGCTTAAATAAAACCCCTAACGGGGTTTTATTTAAAGAGTGTGTTCACGGAATGAAACATGGAACCGTTAGTTTCAAAGGTTATATTACTCTTCTTGAGTAGGAGGGGTGTGATTGTGTTCGTTTAGTCCCAAGTGGTGCTTAACGCGCTCTACAACGTCACCAATCACAACCTGAGACTTAACTAGGTAATCGTCAACACCTAGCGATTCGGCACGCTCTTTGTCCTTGGGTTGGCTAAGAGCAGTTAGCATAATAATTCGAATGTTTGCGGTTTCTGGGGTGTTGCGAAGTATATCTAACACATCGAAGCCACTAATTTTTGGCATCATAGCGTCAAGTAGTATCAAATCTGGTTTAAAATCAATTGCAGCCGACAATGCATCTTCGCCATTATTAACTTCCTTGGTTTCAAAACCTTCGATTTCAAGCCTTGATTTATACACTCCCGAAAGGGCAACGTCGTCTTCTACTAGTAAAATCTTTTTCTTTGTATCCATATTACCTCTATGTTACTACACTCGTAAGCTAAAACACAAGCACTATAACCCTAGTATACTAATCGCCTTGTCTAGCTGAGGGTCGTGACCGGCATTTACGTCGGCTTGGGTTAGATTAACCGCAAAGTCAGGCATGATTCCATTCTTGGTAACACTGACGCCATCAGGCGTGTACCAGCGTGCCACAGTGACCTTGAGGAGTGCACCGCCAGGCAAATCAATCGGTTTTTGAACGCTTCCCTTACCGTATGTTTTCTCGCCCACTAGCTTGGCTGCCTTGTGGTCTTTTAGGGCCCCCGCCAAAATTTCACTAGCACTGGCTGTACTGCCATTCACAACTACTACCGTCGGCAGTCCAGCCAAAATCGCATTACTACCGGATTTAACTGTGTCGACTACTTTACCGTCTGTTTGTTCAGTCACGACGACTTGGTTATCTAGCCACAACCCAGCAACATCTCGAGCTGCCACCAAATAACCGCCGCCATTACCGCGTAAATCTAGTACGATGCCTTTGACACCTTTATCAAGTAAACTCTGGGCTGCAGATCGAGCTAGCACCCCTGTTTCGTTGTCAAATCTAGAGATAGTTATAATCCCGACCTGACCCTCCGCCTTGCTTGTAACACTGGGGTTAACAATTGTATCTCTAGTGACTGTGAAATTCTTTGTCTCTCCGGCACGCTCAACCGTCAACTTAACAGTCGTACCTTTGTCGCCTCGAATAAGTCCAACTGCCTTTTCGACAGTCCAGCCACTAGTAGATTCGTCATTAATATTCACGATACCATCTCCCGCCATCAAGCCGACTTTCTCGGCCGGGTTTCCAGGTAAAATTCTAACTATCGTCACCCTGTCATTACGAAGTCCGATTTCAGCACCAATTCCGCCACCAATATTGCCAGACAAACTGTCGTCGAATGCAGTTGCTTCGGATGGACTCATATAAACAGTAAATCGATCACCAGCTGCAGCAACTAAGCCACGATTCGCACCCTCAATCAAAGCCTTTGTGTCTAGCGTCCCGTCAAAATTAGCCGCTAGTTCTCGGTAAGTGTCTTGGACAGAACTAAGGTCAATCGAACCTGAGTGTACATGATAGCCAAATATCGGACCTAGCGCACTCATTATTTGCTGGTTAAATGTACCAGCAACATAGCCACCAGCAGCAACCAAAGCAACAATAATGAATATTACTATTGGTGAAGTTGGCTTCTTTATACCGACACGCCGACGCCTCTTTACAGTCAACTCAGACTCTTGCTTAGTTTCAGACATCAATTCCCCTCTTGCGATATTTATGTATGGCTTAACTTAATATAATTATAGCGCACCCTGTTGAATGTGCGCTATAAAAGTTATGGTTTATTAATTACAAAATATGAATGTAATGATCGAAAGCACCAGCCGAAAGCCACATCATGCTATACATACCGTAGCCTGCACCGTAATTGTAGTTATACTGACTTACTAGAACCTGGCCGCCGTTAACTGCCTCTACCCAAGCTACATGCCCATAGCTTTGTCCAGCAGAAGCTGGATCCATTACGGCAATCGAACCTGCCTGAGGGCCACCCTCTACATAACCTAGTGATTTAGCATTGTTTGTAAAATCAACTGCATTTCCCCAACTTGGGTAAATTCCTGTTTCTTTCGCAAACCTCCAAGCGACATAACTTGCGCACTGACGACAGCCGTACCCACGACCATCCCCACCATTGCCGTTAGAGCCACCAGTTGATAGATAGCCCCACATTGGACAGTTGCTGGCGTTCCATGGATAATCTCCAAGCGAACCCGAATCAACTAATGTGTAGCCACCAGTTCCGTTAATCCTACTATTAATAATCGCCTGAGTTGCCTTGGCTTCAATTATCTTTGCCTCGTTGCTACTAATCATTTTTTGATAGTTAGCTTCTTGACCCTGAGTGCTTGCCAGTAGGTTTTGCTGCTCAGCTTCTTTGGCAACTAGGATTGCCTTTTGATCTTTTTGATCTGCTAACACTTTATCAACATCGGCTTTTTGTTGATCCAACTGCGCCTTTAATTCTTTAATTTTAGTAATTGTTGAACTAAGTTGATCACGAACTGAACTGCGATATTCTTGTTTATCCAGATAGTCACTTACACTGGTGCTACTAGCTAGCATTTCAAGTGGTGAAATTTGATCATCAACATATAAATCCGCGATGGTAACGCCGAGCGCATCTCGATTGTCTTTGATTTGTTTTTCGGTATCGGCAATTTGAACTACTAATTGATCATGTTTGGCCTGATTAATATCAATTTGAGCCTGAATTGTGTTCTTTTGAGTCGCTAACTGCGCCAAAGCAGACTGCAAAGTCGAAGCCTGACTGTTTAATCGATTTGCCTCTGCTTTGTAGGCCTCAATTTCTTTTTGCAGTGTCGAGATTCTTTCGTCATATTGGTCTGCTGCAGCTGGACGAGTTACCATTTGAATTGGTAGTAAAACAGCTAAGAAAATTGCC
>DAOMNR010000002.1:0-21509 GCA_035443865.1 Candidatus Saccharimonadota bacterium
CAAAAACTTCGTTCTAACCATGAAGTCACTTGCAGAAAAGGGCATAAAACCAACAGTAGTAAATGACCAAATTGGCCGACTTACCTTTACGTCCGACCTTGCCCGAGCCATAAAACACCTACTAACTCCTGTTTCCCATGCCCCAACCCCCATTCCCCACCCATATGGTACCTATAACGTAACAAGTGAAGGAAAACCAGCTAGCTGGGCTGAGGTTGCTAGTTTAGTCTATGAATTAACCGGAAATAATCCTGACGATGTAACTGGCGTATCAACAGATGAATACTATACGAATAAAGCTGGGATTGCCCCTCGACCATTACAAAGTACGTTAAATCTTGATAAAATAAAGGCAACGGGTTTTGTGCCACGTGACTGGCGCGAGGCTTTAGTTGAATATCTAGAACAACAAGGGTAAATGGATGTCCGATAACGCATTTCATTATGTGTATGTCTTGAAAAGCTTAAAAAATGGCAACTGGTACACCGGCTGCACGTCGGACTTACGCAAACGCGTAGCAGAACATAATAATGGAAAAAGTACTTTCACTAAAAGTCATGGCCCTTATGAGCTGGTGTACTACGAAGCAAGCAAAAATAAAAACGATGCGTACGCAAGAGAAAGATACTTGAAGTCCGGTATGGGGAAAAGATATATTAAAAACCGACTTAAGCTGCAGATAAACGAGCCCCGTTAGAGTTTAGTGTAAATTTAATATAGAATAGAGATAACAGGAGAAATACTAGACATGTGTACAGCTGAATCTGGAAAGGAACTCTAACGGGGTGAAAGGAATTATTTTAGCGGGTGGATCGGGTAGCCGTTTATGGCCTATCACCAGGGGCATTAGCAAACAGTTAATGCCAATCTACGACAAACCGATGATTTACTACCCACTGACCACACTTATGTTATCGGGTATTCGCGATATCTTGATTATCACAACCCCCGAAGACCAATCACAATTCACTCGTCTGCTCGGCGATGGATCACAGTGGGGAATAAATCTAAGCTATGAAGTTCAACCTTCACCTGATGGCCTAGCCCAAGCCTTTATCATTGGTAAAGAATTTATTGGTGACGACAAAGTCGCCCTCGTACTAGGTGACAATATTTTCCATGGTAGCGACCTCGGTAAATCGCTTAAGGGTTGTGTTGATCCTGATGGTGGCACGGTTTTCGCTTACCGTGTATCAGACCCCGAACGTTATGGAGTTGTCGAATTCGATAAGGACAACGTTGCCGTATCAATCGAAGAAAAGCCAGCCAACCCCAAATCTGACTTTGCAGTAGTTGGTCTATATTTTTATGACAACGACGTCGTCGAAATTGCTAAAAATGTTAAGCCTAGCGAACGGGGTGAATTAGAAATAACTTCAATTAATGAAGAGTACCTTCGCCGTGGCAAACTGACAGTCACAACCCTTGACCGCGGCGACGTATGGTTAGATACCGGCACCATTGACAGCATGACCGACGCCTCCGATTATATCCGTGTCATCCAGACCCGTACTGGCCTCATCATTGGAAGCCCCGAGGAAGTTGCTTACCGTGAAGGCTTTATTAATAAGCAACAGCTAGAAACTCTCGCCGAGTCACTTAAGAAATCTGGATACGGTGAATATCTACTAGACCTTTAGTTGTTATCTATTGTCCTAATATTGCATTTTAGTAAATAATGTGCTACAATAAAAACATGGCAGAACAAATCAAACAAACAAAAGAGAAAATATTAAAAAAAATAGACCACGATACCCTTCGTCGCGAAAGTTACAATGAGGCTAGGTTGCTTTTGGATCAAGAGCTTGTACAACAGAGAGCTATGTCGAAACACGCAGCCGATATTGCATTACTATATGCAAATGATACTGAAGTTATATCTTACACTGGCCGAACTAGAGACGACGATGACACTGTATACTATCGAACGACTCCATGGCTTCTTAACGAAGAGTACTCAAAAGATGGCACGAAAGTTTACTTCTCACTTAAAAATGAAGGCGACGAGCTTGACACGAGTGTTTACTCAATCATAAATATGATGGTTGAAAATGCAAATGGTGTTAGGGATTCAGATTGGTTTGCTACAGTGGGTGATGCGTACGTATCAGCTGGCTTCGATGAAAGCTATAAGCTTGATAATTTTCGTGGTGTTGCCCTAAACGGCAGTGCAGTAGTGGGTGAAAACTGGCGTCATCAAAAGATACATGAATTAGCCTGGTCAAACACAGACGCCTTTGAATCCGTGAAAGATATTCTGAACTGGATGTCCGTAGAATATTCCAAAAACACCAAAGCCTAAGTAGTTATACCCTACTTTTTACGATGCGACAATCGCCGTAATTCTTCGTATGTCTTCTCTTGATTATTGAGTAAACGCACTTGCATGTCCGCAACTAGACCAAGTGACCATAAAAATACCCCTAGAGTTATCAAGTACAAACCTGTGAATCCTACAAATTTAAATGGTGTGAGCTGACCAGCAATAAGCCAATAAACCCCCATAAACACCACGCATGCCAACCCAATAAGAAATGGTATCAACCCCACTAGTCCAAAAAACCTAAGCGGAGCGAAATCTCTAAATGCCCGTAAAATGTTCATCATACTAACAGCCATATACTTTGGAATACTAGTAACAACACGAGACTTTCGATCCTTAAAGTACTTAACCTCAACCGGTAATGATTCAATTCTCATCCTACGAGCAGCCAACATTTGAAATGACTCCTGTGTGTATGTATGCGTACCATTAATATTTAATGCATACAAAGCGTCTCGATTATAGGCGCGAAAACCGCATGTCACATCACGAAACTTTTCATCACTCAACTTACCAACTACCCACGAGCCTACTTTATTGCCATGATACTTAACAAAAGGCATATTGTCGGGCTTTCGCCTCTTGCCAGTTACAGGATCGGTAAACCTATCAGCAGCAACGAAGTCAGCCTCTCCCTTAGCGATCGGGGTAACAAATTTAGGTATATCTTCGGGGTTAAATTGCAGGTCACCATCGATATTGACCATTATGTCTGCATCACTATTTAGGACAATATTAATCGCCTCTCTAAACCTAAAGGCAAGACCCTTTGAGTGACTGTCTCCGTACACTGTCGCTCCGGAGTTTTTGGCTATCTCTGCTGTTTTATCAGTACTACCATCATTAATAACGATTACTTCAATCAAATCGATTCCTTCAATTTTTTTAGGGATACGACCAATTAATTCTTTAATTGTTTTCGCTTCATTTTTACAGATTGATACAACGGCTAATTTCATAATCTCCCTTTACTGTCTAATTTTACGTTTGTTCTATATAATATATAGTGTATTAATACATCTTCTATCCGGTATATTCTTTATATATCATAGCAAGTAATAACGATAAGGTAAAAATATGTCATCAATTAAGTCAATTGCTGTTATTGGACTTGGCTACGTGGGCCTACCACTAACTCTACTAGCTGCTAGTAAAAAGTATAAAGTATTCGGTATCGACATCGATCCTCGTAAAATAAAATCTTTGTCAGAAAAAAAATCATACATCGATGATGTCAGCGACGAGCAACTGGCTGCTACGAGTGCCGTATTTACCGATGATATAAAAAAGGTTTCACAGGCTGACGCGGTTATAGTTTGTGTTCCTACACCTGTAACTGAAGATAAAATGCCAGACTTGGGGCCCGTCAAAGGTGCGGTTTCTGCCATAGCACCACACCTAAAACCCGGTACTTTGGTCGTTATTGAATCAACAATAAACCCGGGGGTCTGTGACGAGATTGTCTTGCCGTTACTAGAAGAAAAAACTGGTATGAAAGTCGGTAAAGACATTTACTTAGCGCATTGTCCTGAACGTATTAATCCTGGCGATCCTAAGTGGAATGTCAGCAACATCAATCGTGTTATTGGTGCCAATAGCCAGGCAGAGCTCGACATAGCAGTTGATTTATATGAAAACCTCATTGATGCCAAAATCAAGCCAATGGGTAGCCTAAAGGAGGCTGAAGCGGTAAAAATTGTCGAGAATTCATTTCGTGACATTAACATTGCGTTCGTTAACGAACTAGCTATGTCGTTTCACAAACTAGGCATCAACCTTGAGAACGTTATCGATGGCGCAGCAACCAAACCATTTTCTTTCATGCCTCATCGTCCAGGTGCTGGCGTTGGTGGTCACTGTATACCAGTGGATCCATATTACCTTATAGAATACGCACACGGTTATGGATTCGAACATGATTTACTACGTGGAGCACGGACCGTAAATGAATCAATGCCACAATTTACAGTTGATATTCTAAGCGAAGGCCTGAACGAGCATCGATTATCCTTAAAGGGCACTGCTGTTACGTTATTGGGTCTGTCGTACAAACCTAACGTCGGTGATGACCGCGAAAGTCCAGCCAATGTGATTAAAAAAATACTCGATGAAGCGGAAGTTGACTTGACCACATACGACCCTTTCATTCTAGGAAACTCAACAGTACAAACACTGGATGAGGCTATGGCTGGGGCCGAAGCAATTGTACTTGTCACGGGTCACGACGAGTTCAAAGACATCGATCCAGCCTTTCTGAAAAAGAATAAGACCAAGGTCTTCATTGATGGTCGTAATTTATTCCGTCACAAGAAAGATGAGTTTGCAAAAAACGGCATTACCTATATAGGCATCGGAATTTAACGAATTATTTTCGTTCTCCAAAACGAATAGTTACGCTTTGTCCTTATCTAGGTCTATATACTTCTTTGTGGCTGATGATAATAGGTTTTTTCCATATATAAGCCATAGTACAAACAGCACAACAAACGTCACAACCCTATCTATTAGGGCCATAGATAGGATTTGCGCCGTAGTTAGTCCGATTATAACCGAGAAGCCCACATAAACCGCCTCTTTAACTCCTAAGTTTCCAGGTGTAATATTTATAAATATACTCAAAGAACCTAAGACGGCATAAAGCATCAGGCCACCCAAAGATAGGTTCAATCCAAGTGAGCTCATTATGAAATATGATCCTAAAATCATCATGCCTGCATTAAATGCCACCAACC
The DNA here is from genome assembly GCA_035443865.1 of Candidatus Saccharimonadota bacterium. Classification (GTDB taxonomy): domain Bacteria; phylum Patescibacteriota; class Saccharimonadia; order Saccharimonadales; family Saccharimonadaceae; genus UBA1547. Next base: position 5,057 of record DAOMNR010000002.1, read on the forward strand.
CTATAAGTCCCGTAGCTATTCTTTTATTAGAAAGAATTAAAGTCCACCCTTGCGATATTCGCTTGAGAGTCTCCAGTAGACCCCTCACCCATTTTTGCTTATAATACCTACCGCTACTATCCCATTTGGGCCGTACAAGAAACGCTCCAATCGAAGTCACAAAGAGCGCGGTAAAGAATATTGCTAAAACCCAGAATCCTGACGAAACATGGTCTCTAAGTATAAATAGAGACAATAGCCCAACAAGAGAGTTTACAAAAAATACCATAATATAATTACAAAACAATACAGAGAGATAATCGCTGTATGATAACCCGTGTTTCCTTTTTAGATATATTGCCCTAAAACCAAGTCCGCTACCTGCAGGTGCAAAAAAATTACCGGCTGATGATATTAGTGAGACTCTTATACTTTCTCCAACTCCAATATACTTACCAAATAGAAAAATCGACCACTTCATAAAGATGCCATTTGAAATAATTGCCAGCACGCTAAGTAGTAATAGCAGTACTACAAACAGGGGATTAATTGTAAGCAAAAGAGAGAAATCTTTTAAATTGGTTAAAAAGTACCAAACAAAAAGTGATACGATGCCAACCATTATGATTCTACTTACGACTTTTTTATTAAACTTAACCACTACAGACAAGTATAGCCTACTTGCCACTTGTACTAAATACCCGATTTAGGTAGCACCAAAGTCAAAACGAACCTGTATAATATAAAGTGTCCATTCATAACTAAAGGAGTCCATTCAATCATGGCGACAGAAAATAAAATTATTATTTCTATCATCCTCCCTATGCTAGATGCCGAAGCAGACATTGAAGTCCTGTTTTCTCACATCAGTAAACAGGAGGGTGTGAATAAGCGTGAGATTGAAATCATTGTTGTTGATGATGGCTCGATGGATAATACGTTATCTGAAGTAAATCGGCACAACCACCTGCTAGAGAAGTTCCACTCTGTACGTATCATAACCCATACCTCTAGACAGGGTCTCGTCATCACTAGGGTGGACGGAGTTAGCGCCGCAGCAGGAAAGTTCATTACTTTTATCGACAAGAAGGGCAGGCCAGATAAAGACTATTTGTTTAATTTCTTAAGTAAGAAGCGGAATATCATTATTGGTAATGTATACGTAGATAAGACAAGGAGTATGTGGGGAAGAGTCTTAGCTTTGATAAGAAAAAGAGTTTATTATCCATACTTCAATCACACATTCAATGATGTAGACCTAGATTATGAGTCATACTCAAAGTTCAAAAATAAAGGCGGAGGTGGGTGCATGTTTGTTCGTAGGGACTATTACCTTAAGGTAGCAAAAACGATGCCCACTGGAGTCCATGTTAACGACGACTCCCTGTTTGTGCAAAATCTGTCAAAAATTGAACCGATACTAAAAACGTCAGATGCAAAACTTGAATATATCAACAGGACGGGTTTGTGGGAAAATATTGCACACCTATATAACCGTGGCCTAAAATTTGTGGACTTCTACGCTAAACCGGGTAGTAGATTTTTTATACCAATCGTTGGCCTTGTCGTCTTCGTTATCGTAAATCTTGTCATAATATTAACGCTTCCAATAATTTTAGCTTATGAGTATTGCGTACTTGTAGTCATTTTACTATTGTCTGCCCTATACCTATCTGAAGATACTTTAGACTTCATAGCCACTGTAGCAATCCTACCGATAGCCATCATCAGTTTTTCATGTGGTATTTTAAAAGGACTAGGCCTGAAACTACTGGGTAAGTATTAATCGTGAGTCTTAGATAACTTCATTGATAAGCGTGGTGATTCTTTTCGACACTGCCACATTCGACAGTTTATTATCATATAGCTTGGCGCCCGCATGACCGATTTGATCTAACTTGCTTCTATTATCATAAAGCCATCGAATTGCATTCCCCAGTGCAGAAGAATCAGCTTGTTTGACTATCATGGAATCTTTTTTATCTGTAAAAATACCACTTTCCTCGTTCTCTCCAACAATTACCGTTTTACCCATCCTCAAGAATTGATATGTCTTTCCCGTAACAACAAACTTAGACTGAATAGTACTTCCAAACGGTCCGCCAAGGCACACGTCAGTGTCTCGTATAATATTTGGTAAATCTATGAAAGGGACCCATTTCTTATAATTAATATTCGCACCTTTTTTAATTGCCTTATTAACCTGTACATACGTAGAGTCTCCACCTCCAATTAATAAAAATTCAAGGTCTTTTAAATCTTTTAGCTTGATTGCTGCGTCGATAACATATTGCAACCCATGCAGGGGCAACATACTTCCGTAATAGAAAACTTGCATCTTCTCAGGTGCTTTTTTGCGCTTAGCGACTGGCGTAAATATAGCTTCATCGGTACTAACGGGAATAGGAAGGTATTTATCAAGAGGAATATTCATTAACTCTGATGAGAATTTTGCATGAGAATCGGTGTCCGAAATAATACGATCCGTAGATTTCAACATAAACCTATATATGAAATAGACTATTTTATACAACATACTGCCCTGCTTTATCTTTTTATGTTCATAAGAAAGCCATTCAATTAAATTGATAAATTCATCAAATATAACTTTTTTTCCTAACCCAATCAATAAAACAAATGGCAAAATCTCGTATCCCCTAAAAGTTATCAGATAGACGTCTGGTTTTGTCGTGAATCTGGATTTTATGAGTTTTAATATCACTTCAGGATATCGCTGAATACCTTTATGCTTGTTGCGAATTATAGACAAATCAACTTTTGCGACTAACAAGCCCGATTCGATAGTCTTTACCCTTATGTAGTTAGGGTCCTTATAGCACGTAACTAAACATACTTTCCTTATCGTCATATGCTATCCTTTACTACTAAATCTACCGCTTGCTTCATTATGTTATTCGCATCTATTACTTTCTGTTTACCCCAGAACCAACTCGGATTACTGTTTATAATATATGATGTAAAACCACCACCCTGGGTCATTAATATTATTAGTATTAGGCTCGCTACTATGTGTATAATTCTACTCTTAACGATCTGTACTGCTGCGCTGAGTCCAATCGCAATAAGCAAGGGTAAAAACGGCAATAGGTATCTAGCTGAGATAGCAACTGGTGTGTGGAGTTGCGTGTACTGGGAATAATTCATATAAAACAAGGCGCCCGTGTAAGCAATAAGACATATAAATACAAATTTAATATAAGTGCCAGATATTATTTTCCTAAAACGCACAATTAAAGCAATCGTCACAATCGCAAACAAAATCCATATCGCATCATTAACTATTGGAAGCGGTCTTCCAATATTTTGGGGAATTCCTCCCGCGGAGTCGGCTGCAGATATATTGTTACCAGAAACCATAGAAACTAACCAGGGACTAATAAAGTAAGATACTGGCCCAACAAGATCCTCCCTACTGGCATCCTTCACCTTCATCCGTCGAACATAATTTCGCTCCCAGGGGTGACTACCTAGGCAGGTCTCAATCGATAGTACCTTTTGGCAGTCAGGAACTGGAGTTTTATACATAAGAGTATTACCACCATACCTTTCTGCGAATAAACCTACTGATAAGATCAACAATAGACATGTCAGAAAGAACTTAACGCCTATCGTAGGTTTTAATGTACGCATAAGGTTCAGTTGACGACGTTGTTTTATAAAAATAAAAATTAAAAATAACACTCCAGCAAAGAGTATAGGTAGAAACGATGATTTAACTAAAGATGTGAGCAATCCGACCGAAATAAATATAGCTACGCTATGGAAGCTCACCCTTCCTTTCGAAGCCTCTATTATAAGTATTTGACCCATCATTATAAAGATGGCAAACCCAAGTATCATAAAGTTATCGTAGTTAATAGTAGCTGCTAATAGAGACGTAACGGGTAAAAGCGTAAATAATAAAAGTGTGATGTTGTTAATCGCAGATAATATCCCGCTCCTCTTAAGCACGGTTCGAAATATAACTATAGCCGTAGCAAAAACCCCCACGTTAAATAGCCGTAGCATGATTATTTGTTTAGTGGTGTCATCGGTAAAAAGTTCAACAATGCGTAACAGAAAACTCATAAGATAGTGAGCTAAATATGAACCGTACCTCGTTACGTCACCATACATCATAGAGTCTGGGGGTTGTGAGGTTATGAAAGGTAAAAATTGATGAGAATATAGCTGAGTTAATCCAAAATGATAATATTCATCAAATATCATGGGGTACGCAGTTGATATAGCAATCCATGAAGCCTGGAGTATGAAAAACGCGACAATAAATATGAAAAAATAACCGCTCGCAGAAATCTTATTAATTCTGGACCATACACCATTTTTACTGATTCTGCTTAATAGATTACTGATTACGCGCCTATAATTACTTTTCATTACTACCCCATGCCATGAGCCAAACAAACTGTCTAATATTCCTTCACGAATGGTCTCAGTAATTCTCGTGCATTATTGTTGATACTTTTCACCGTCGCGTTATTCCAGTTCCAACTATCATCACTCCTAAGAATGTGTGTCACTAATCCACCGCCTTGGCTAAACAGAATAAAAACTATCACTAAGAGTAAAGATTTTACAAGACGATGCTTCCTGAGTGCAATGCCGGCAGATACCGCCATCATTATAATTAAAATAGGCATTATACCCAACAGATACCTTGGCTGTACCGCATAGGCAATATGTAATTCAAGGTAAGTTAAAGTATTTTGCACAAACACCGATAATATAAGAACAGTAGCCATGGTCAGCAAGAAATACCAAGCAATATTCTTCTTGATTAGTTTCCAAGAATATAACATAAATCCAGCACCTATAAATATAGCTATGAATACTGTTGCGTAAATAACAGGTAGAGGATCTTTAATAACCATACCGCTGTTCTGGATTCTTGATCCTGTCATATTTGTCCAATTGGTCATCTGCGTTGCCCAAGAAGATAAATATACAGGTACGGACTGAAGCTCTCTTGTGTTTTTCGTAGCTGCGGCATTCAGGTTACGAGCAGTGACACCACCATTTGTACACCGCTCTTCTCCAAGTAACTCTTGACAGCTGGGTTGTGGACTCCCATAAACGATAGTATTTTTTATATAAACAGATGAGAATACACCAACCGACACCACCAGAATCGCCGCTATGAGTATCATCGGTATTTTCTTTGTGGATTGTATCGAGACTAATAACTCCCTAAATATAGATTTTTTCCATCGTCTAAGTGTGTATATTCCTATAAATAATATACCGGCAGCAAATATGGGCAAGAATGTAAACTTAACCAACGAGGCAAGACAACCTAGAGCGATGAGTAGTGCATAATCACGCCAATTCATCTTCTTTGAAAGTAATATCCGTACACACATAATCAAAAAGGCGGGTGTCAATAAAAACAACATGTTATCATAGCTTACCGTTGCTGCGGTAAGAGTGGTGACTGGAAGTAGGATAAATAATAGCATTCCAATATTTATATATATTCTTCGAATGCCAATCTTTTGAAAGAGTTTCGTGAATAGCACAATACCGCCTGCAAACATGATTACTCCAATAATTCTGAGTACAATAACATGCGCGGTGCGGCTATCGGTAAACCAGGAAACTATACTGTACGGTACACTCATAAAATAATGAAATATAGTAGCTCCACCGCTTACGAAAATCCCAAAAATATCGGATGATACGGGTTGTGTTTCTAGAACCGGTAAAATATGTCCGCTGAATAGCCTGGTTGCTTCCATATGAAATCCTTCATCGTAAATCATAGGGAATCGAAAACTAAACGCAACCCACAGAGCTTGAAATATAAACAAACCTACAACAAACCAGCTAAACCTCTTACTTGCTAGGGTCTTAGTAAGCAAACTATATATATGATTAAATTTTTCTTTCATAGATAATTACAGTTTATTATACACCAGATGAGGTGTGTTTAGACCTCTAGGGATGATGTAATTATCAATAATCTACAGCTGCTAGTATCTCATCTTGAATGTGCGACTAAATTACAGAGCCAACGCTGATCATGTCCATAAACCTCGGAGACGCAACGAGTAGCTTATCGGAGCTACCGCCTAAATCAACATACTTACCCATACTGCTTATGGGGTGTGCCTCGCCATTCTCTATATAATAAATAGTCTTACTGCCGTCGGGTTTAATAAATGCATAGTTGGATAATCCTTTTGTAGATTTGTGTAAATTTGAACAACCTAACTCGTCCCAAGCGCTAATGGCTGGATTACTGATACCGTACATAGCCTTAGCCTGGTCATTAATTTCATAAATCATACCTAAATTTGCCAAAAATAACTTACTGTCACAGCTCAATAAATTACTCATGATTGCACTGTCTGTGGCGTAGGAGTCAAGACTACTTCTATCGACAACCTTGGTGTTGCCTAGGCCGTAATCGTCACTAACAGAAAAAGATGAGAGCGGTGTTTTATGCAACAGTGCATTAACTACGTATACAGTTGCGCTATTACTAGATTTAATCAAACTTCCAGGTGCATAAACTACCGCTCCTGTATCCATTGAATCTATGGTCGTCTTGGAGATATTAGCCCACGAAGAGGATTTATCCAAATGAAGGTTTATAAAATCACTCCAACCACCTATGGGATACTTTTTTGCATTTAGTATCATGTATATTGAGCTGTTGTCATAAGCCTTAACAAAACCTTCGTTAATGGGTTGACTGCTATTTTTCACACCATTCAAGGTGCTGTCATCAAGCAAAGTAAATTTATCTGGCCAAATTGAAGGATCGGCTATAAGCATTTTTCCATCATTGCCAATAATATACTTTTTGCCCAAGCTATCTTTCACTAAACCATTTATAGAATCGTTTTGTGGTATTGTACCTATGCTAGACCCTGAAAGCGTATCACCACTTAACATACTAGAAAATGGTGGGAACTTTAATATTTCTGACGGAATCAATGCGACTTTGCCACCATAATATAGGTAACTCTTATTGTCATCCCGGTTCGTAACGACACTGTTGTTGCTAATAACAGGCAACCCCTCAGGAAGATAATCAATTCCGCTACTCAGTAGTCGATTAAAGTCACCGCTGATACCCGCCGAAGTCATTGATGCTGTATCAAATATCTCGCGCTTTGTACCATTCTCGATATAGTATCGCAAGCCAGACGTGGTCTGGTACAACCTTGTCATGCTAGGACCGCTTGCAAACGAATCAACCTGTACCTGGGTGAGCGTTATCTCACTTCCACACGGTAGAGCATAGTGCGCCGCTACAGTACAGCTAGAAAAGGGTAGTCGTATGCCAGCATTTATAAAATATATCGTACTAGACGTGTCAGATTTGATAACACTTGAAGCAGTTCTACCTGTTGTCTTGCCGTTGAGGTATTCGTCGGTTGTAAAGCTCACTGGCCCTAGGGCATTGCTATACAGATTAAGTATCGTCATGCTACCTATCGGATACTTATTATCACCCGCCACTAGATATACAGTCGCGTTATTTTCTGTCCTCATTAAATTACCGTACACTGGTGAACCAAACCAGTCATTAAAATACAGATAGAAATTTCGGTTACCATATGCACCACACGAATCACCTAGTCCATAGCCCGCATCTAACGCCGACTTGTTGGGTTGATACGGTGTGTAGTTATAGAGTGCCTGGGTCGCACGATTCTGTATATTAACAGTGGTACCGCCACATGACTTAACTGGATTATACTGGATATAATTGTTGCCGAGTATATATGGCGTATACCATGTTGGTGAAGCATTCATAATTGCACGATACATCTTACCCGCCCAGTCCAGTTGATTGGTTAAGCCAAAGTACTGACTATCACATGGTGCCGTATCTGGGCAACCATAGCCTGCGGCGGTTTTATACTGCCACGGGCCTGGCCAATCGTCAGTTACTAACCCTTGTTCTTTTTGTAAAAGCACAATGAATACTTGCGGATTAATCTGATATTTTTGTGCCGTGTCGTAAATAATCTGAGCAGCTGTTTTACCGTTCTCAGTATAGTCAATTAAACATTTTAGAGGGACGTCATACCCATAACTACGTATAAAGTCTCGCCTAGAGGTTGTAGTGGTCCCACCCGTCCCCCATGTGTCACATACCGGCACTTTACTTTTTAGAAAGTCTTGAATTTGGGCTACTGTCATTGACTGATAATTAGTAAAGACGTTGTCGCTAATTATATATCCCGGATTAAACCCTTTGACCGGCGCCGCCATCGATTCGTCATTTCCTACAAGCGATAGAAAACCAGAGATCATCACACCCAAAACCAAGAGAATGGTAGATAAACGCCTATTTCTTATTCTTGGTATAACCATATACTTATTTTACTGCGAAAGACTTAGTCGCGCTCCCTTTTGCCGAACTTACTTGAGCACTTAGGGTTACCGACCAGGTACCCGCGGATAACTCACTGACAGGTACGTCGAACCCCTTACAGGTTGACTCGCTAGGTAATGCCTGGATGTCAGACTCTTTAGTGATACTTGCGCCACCCTTTGTTAGCGTGAGCGTACACGTACCCAAACTTGACACCCTATCAATCAAGCCACGCACCTGAACCATGCCACCATTCTGTGCCAGCGCGGTTATAGTCACCTGTAGCGTATCGCCACCCGTTGTGACACCAGAGTTCACACTGGGTTGAGCCGTTGTCATCTTTTGATCTTCACCAGCTTGTTTCTGTTCAACTGTCGGTGGGTTATAATCAACGCCATTTTCTGTATTTTGGCGATCACTACTGTTACTATCTTGGCTTGCAATAAACGGAAATAGGTTATTGGTATACGCCATGACTACATACCCCAAGCATGCCACAACTAATATGGAAGTGGTGATGATTAGTATTTTGGAATATCTTTTTGATGTGTTTATTTTCATGAGTTTATCCGCATAAGCGTTAATAATACTTATGTATATAGTAACACGAAAAGTAAGCGAGGGCTACTTTTTACGCTTGCTTTCAAGAGAGTGTTTTTTAATCAAATCACCGTCTTTTATATCCGCTTTGGCGGCGAGCCGCACCCCACGCCATTTAGCTATGTGATAAAGCGGATTAATCGTCAACCAGTACACTTTTCTTTTGAATGAATAATGCTCGTCGAACACGGTGCGCACTCCATCCTTTATTACACCGATTACAACCGATTTTATAATCGATTTTACTGATGGAATACGAATTTTGACACCAATCCTCCTTAGTCCCACCATTTCATCAAAAATCCTATGTTTATATTCACGTAGTAACAGGTCGTTCGAGTGTATAACGCTGGCCCTCGGAGCATAGGCTTTGTAGTAACCCGCCTCGATTAAATCTCTACCAAATAATTGATCCTCCGCATAAGGAACGTCTCTATAGGGTATAGTGTTAACTAAAAAATCTCTTCGTGTGGCAGAATTCACATCGGAATAAAAACCAACGCCATCATTATACACAGGATTCTTCATGAAATCATCCTTATAGAACATCGTGGTACCAAAGTCCGGACCAAGATTACGAAATGCATTTTTAATTTCGTATTTTAAAAGAGGTACGCACTTGTGACGTGGGATTTGTTTACCTGTGACCCCCATTATTTTATCGTTTAATCCAAAAGGTTTCGTAATCTCGTACAACCACCTATTGTGTGATGGAATAGCGTCATGACTTAAATACACCACTATCTCGCCCTTCGCTTGATGAGCTGCATAATTTCGTGTCTTACCGTGACCAAACTCGGAATTCGGTATTTCCTCCAAAGATAAGTTTTTGTGGTCGCCTTGATACTCTTTTATAATTTGAAGTGTTTTATCCGTTGAACCCGAGTCAATTATCAAAACTTCATATCCGAAATCAATAACCTGATTAAATACAGCTTTTAGTATTTTGCCTATATACTTTTCGCCATTATAGGTAGGTATAAATACTGTTGCTTTCACGCCTTGCTCCACCACCTTACTGGTCACTCTCGTCAATTTCATGTTTGATATATTCGTAAGTTGTGGTCATGCCATCCGATAAGTTTGTTTCAGGCTTTATATTAAAATCACCCATAAACCTGCTAGTGTCCAAAACAACACTATGTACGAATGTTGGCGGTACAGGCTCGTGCTCAATTGTAACGTTTTTACCAGTCACAGACTCCGCTATTTGGATAATCTCAGATAGACTAGTGCCACCGCCCGACCCTAGATTGTAAACGTCTTGCAGTGAATCATTCTCAAAAACAGAGCTAATCATTGACGCAACATCTTTCACATAAATATAGTCTCGAACCATTGATCCATCGCCTAAAACCGTTATCGGATGATTACGATATATATTCTCTAAAAAAATTGGTATCACGCCTTGCTTACGGTGAAAGGGCTGTCTTTCGCCGTATGGATTAGAGATACGAAATACGGTGGAGTTTAGTTGATGTTTAGCTCGAAAATATCTTAGATAATTCTCTATAGCCAACTTGCCTATTGCGTATGGCGAGATCGGGAGTGTTTGATCTGTTTCTTGATGTGGAACGTTCTCGCGACCACCTTCACCATATATAGCACCCCCAGTTGACGCGAATAGCACACGCTTCACCTCAGCCTTAACGCAAAGCTGAAAAAGCTCTACGCTCATACGTATATTTGTGTCTATGTCTATCATTGGGTCATTCTCGGCTGTTGCTGGAGTCGTAGTAGATATAAAGTGAAAAACATAATCAATGTCCCTAAGTGCATCTTCGAGTTGACTCTTATTTAAAAAGTCTCCGGAAAATATTTCAACATTATCGTTAGAGTTAAATTTAGTTTCACTGTTACCAAAGCGGTCGAAAGCCCTAACCGTATGTCCGTCAGCAGCCAACCGATCAACAAGATGACTGCCTATAAATCCATTTGCGCCAAGTACTAAAGTCCTAGACATTCGAAAACTCCTTTTCAATAATCTGGATAAATTTCTTTCCCGCACTATTCCAGCCCTCAGTCGGTAAGCTATCAGAAGCTTTGCGTGAATATTCCGAAAGGTTCTCTTTTGTAACAATTTCTATCATTTTTTTTGCAAGTGCCTGGGGTGAAGCGTCCGTGTAGGCAATATATTGATTATCACTTACTAATCTATTATTGGGAGCGTCATTTACCACCGGGATTACACCAGAGGCTAATAGCTCTAGTGGCAATAACGACATATTAGTTAATGACAACACTAGTGCAGCGGCACATTCATTATATACGTCTGATAATTCTTCGATCTTAAGTGCCTTGTGATTGACGTAGGGAAATGGAATATTCCACTCCGAAACATCCCATCCAGCCAAATTTATAATGTAATCGGGCATCATCTTGTGAAATATCTCTAACGCCATAATGCCAAGATCAAAACCACGTCTCTCTGTGACAGGGCGTGCGTAGAAGAATATCTCTTTTCGTTTTCCATCATTGGTGTATTTGTATTTCGACTTATCGGCACCGAAATCGTAATGGTCACACGTCATTCCATATTCAGACGTCAACTTCTTGTCTAACCATCCACCGGCAGTTATGCCATGAAACCCAAACCGATAAGTGTTCTCGGCCAATATATAATCCGTGCCCATAGGATAAAAGTAGGGTTCAAAATCTTGAACAAAATACATCTTACGTGCATCACTCTTGTCATTAAAGACAGGATAAGCTGTCTCCCAGCCAGTAGCAAATACCATATCTGCCGGAACCATTTTATCGTTGTACCTCTTGAATGTTACGTTCCTGGCATTTGAGTACGCTTTTACATTTTCTTTAGCCTGCGCTATCGTCATATCGTCAAACGTGCTATATAAATAAACGTTGTTTCTATGACCAGCTTTATCCAGAAAATCTATGAAACGAAATATGTTTTGATGGCCACCTCCGCCACTTGGTGGTGACATCACCCAGTTTATTGTGTATGGTGGCTTGATGATTTTAGAACTGCCACTATAGCCCGCGTTAGACCAATCAGCTTTAATCACACTTTCTCTATCGACTAACGACACAAATTGCTTCTTTTGCCTCAGATTTTTCGATGTCTTTTGACGAAGATTTTGAATCTTTGTTAGTGACTTAATACCTAAGCTGATGATACCCTCATTACGAATTATATTCTTTGATTTACGTATATATTTATTAATATTCATATCATGACTGCTTTATTTTAAAATTTTTCTTAGGGTGAATAAGTACATTAGGCGCATCCCAGCCCGATACGATAAATTCGGCCCCGTCGTCAAGCACTTCGACAGCTCCAATACCATCAACAGATTCGTCATCAACTTCTGCCGATATAATGTACTTTCCGTCATTGTAAATACCGTCTACAATCCATTCAATATCAAACTCTTTAGTAGGGTCGATTCGACTTTTTCTAATAGTCTCCGAATCAACCCTCAGTCTTGCTATGGCCAGGCTACCAGGATTACTAAACCAAATCTGAACGTAGGGCCTAGTAATGTGCTCATTAATATTAAGTCTACAATTTATGAATATTTGTTCATTTGGAGCAAATAGTACCTTTGAGTCTCCGTTTTTATCCACCGTATTTATGCTGGTGATGATAGACTTCTTGCCTTTTTGGCTTTCCAAGAACCTCTTCTTATTTGCCTTCTCTAAGAATCGTTCGGTGCTTTTTAAATTAAGGTCGCGATAAGTCTCTGCAGCACCATCCGTGTCTCCATCGTAAATAATCTTACCATTATCGATAACAATTGCACGGCTACAAAACCTTCGCACTGCGCCCATGTCATGAGTAACCAATATAACGGTTTTGTTGTCTATTTTTAATTTATCGAAATAGTCGTAACACTTCCTCTGGAAAGCTTCATCTCCAACCGCCAAGACTTCATCAAGAACTAAAATATCTGTGTCGGCACGGATAGCAATCGAGAATGCGAGCCGAACTTGCATACCAGATGAATAATTCTTTAGCTTTTGATCCATGAAGCGCTCTAATTCAGCAAACGCAACAATGTCGCTATACATTAATTCCATTTCTTTTCGATTAAATCCAAGTAGTGCGCCGTTTAAAAATACATTATCACGCCCAGATAACTCCGGGTTAAACCCAACACCAAGTTCAATAAAAGGAGTTAGTTTACCGTTTATTTTTATTGAACCGCTGTCGGGTGTATAAATTCCTGAAATAGTCTTTAATAGTGTACTTTTACCACTTCCGTTTCTACCGAGTATTCCAAGAAAATCACCTTTTTTAACGTCCAGTGAGAAGTTGTCTAGAACATTTTGCTTTTCGTAGCCCCTCTTCCTAAAATTTACAACTGCACTTTTTAAAGTAGAGTGTTTTTCGTGAGGTAACTTAAAACTCTTGTTCATGCGAGATATGGAAATCGCTAGGTCTTGCAGGTTAACCATTTATATATTCTCCGCAAAATACTTTGCCTGATTTTTGAAATACAATATTCCGCCAACAAACACTAGTCCAACGAATACACAAGGGAGCAATACATACCAAGACCCACCCCACATACCAAATGTCGTTAGTGCGTCTGTGGTAATTAAATGGTAACGCGCTCCTTGAATAGCCTGCGCCATAGGATTCATCAAAAGGATTTTTTCAAACAACTCATTCTGAACCATTTGTAATGGGTAAATAATTGGTGTGGCATAGAATCCAGCTTGCAAAACAATTTCCCAGATATAGCTTAGGTCGCGAAATTTTACGTATGCTGCCGCCAAAAAGAATGACGCTCCAAGCGCAAAAACATAAATCATAATGATATACGGTATTAACATTAATATACCCCAGGTTAATGGAACCTGATTTACTATCATAAATACAAAGACGACCAACAAACTAAAGGCAAGGTTAATAGACGCCGACACACTACTAGAAAACACGATCATCCACCTGGGTATACGTATTTTTCGTATCAAATCACCACGACCTACTATTGAAGTCAGGCTCTGCATCGTCATTTCCACAAAGAAATTCCAAAGAACAATACCCAGCAAAAGATAGACTGGAAAATGCGGTACGTCTTTGCCTATCTTTAGAAAGTAAACAAAAACTACATAAAGAATCACAAACAGCAGTAGTGGCTTTAGTAGTGACCAAGCGTAACCAAGGATTGAACCTTGATATCGTAATTTAAAGTCTGTCCTGACAAGCTCTGAAAGTAGGGCTTTATTTTGCTTAGATAAATAATTTTTCATACTATTTGCTATCATTATAGATGAACATGACCCAAACGTCGACATTAAAGCTTGCAGTTGTTGTGCTAAATTGGAACGGTATTTCGGATACCGCCCTCTGTTTGGATGCGCTCCACAAGCAAACTGTGCCGTTGACCGTTATCGTCGTAGATAATGGATCGTCAGACGACTCCGTTCAGGTACTTGAAAACCGCTCAGACATTATTCTGTTGAAGCAACCTGCAAACCTTGGTTTCGCGGGTGGGGTAAACGTTGGAATTAAATACGCAACAGAAAACAACTTTGACGCTGTTGCTCTTCTCAATAACGATGCGGTTGCAGATAAGGGCTGGCTGACAGAATTGGTAAAAACCACTGAAACTGATGAAAAAATCGGCATCGTGACATCGCTGTTGTTAAGTGAGGACGGCAACCTAATCGACAGTACGGGTGAACAATACTCAAAATGGGGGCTACCATTCCCCCGAAGTCGCGGAGATAAACTGGCTAATGCTCCCAAATCTGGCCTGGTATTTGGTGCGACCGGTGGCGCTAGTTTGTATAAAACCGCCCTTTTCAAAGACATTGGACTATTTGACGAAGGCTTTTTTGCATATTACGAAGATGTTGACATCAGTTTCCGGGCGCAACTGGCCGGATGGAAAGTTGCCTACGAACCGAAGGCTATCGCCTATCACAAACAGGGTGCTACTAGCAAAAAGATTCCTGGATTTACGGTTTACCAAACGTTCAAAAACTTGCCACTACTATTTCTAAAGAACGTGCCACACGGTCTGCTGTTTCGCACCGGCGTTCGATTCTATTTTGCATATTGGTTAATGTTATTTAACGCTATCGCCAAAGGCAGCGGTATTCCGGCAATCAAAGGGTTGGGCAAAAGCTTTATCCTCGGATTCAAAGCATTGTCCGATCGTAAAGATATTCAAAAGAACAAACGAGTCACATATAAATATATTCAAAGCATCATGTGGGACGACTTGCCGCCCGAGCAGACCGGGCTACGCAAGCTTCGTAAACTTTTCACCGGCAAGTGATAAACTAATACCAATGAAAAGGATGATTTAATATGCATATAGCAATTGACGCTAGGATCATAAATAGCTCGACCGGACGATATGTTGAGCGTTTGCTGCATTATTTGGAAAAAATAGACAAAACTAATAAATATACGGTTTTAGTCACCAAAAAGGATGAAAAGTTTTGGAAACCGACCAATAAAAATTTCAAGACCAAAGTCGCTGACTTTGCGCAGTATTCATTTGCTGAACAAATTGGATTCAAAAAACTACTCGATGACCTAAAGCCTGATTTAGTGCATTTTTGCATGCCACAGCAACCAGTCATGTATAGAGGCAAACGAGTAACAACATTTCATGACATGACATTGGTCAAAATTGTTATGCCTGACAAAAACCCGGTTGTATATAGGGCTAAACAGTTTGTTGGTAATTTCGTTTTCAGGCGAGTTGCCCGCATATCTAGCCACATTATCGTTCCAACGCAGTTCACTCATGACGAATTAGTCGCATTTGCTGGTATACCCGCTAATAAAGTCACCATTACACTCTTGGCAGCCGACAAAACCGATGGCCCCTTGAAAAAATACGACCATTCGTTCAAGCATTACGTTATGTACGTTGGCCAGCAAGCTGATTACAAAAATATCAAACGCCTGGGCGACGCTCATCAACAATTGCTAGCTAAATATCCCGACCTGGGATTAATATTGGTTGGACGCAAAGACAAAACTGCCACCATGAACGAAAAATATTTTAATGATAATAACTACAAAAACATTTTGTTCACTGATTTCATACCGGATTCACAGCGCGATTGGCTTTATAAAAACACAGATGCATATATATTCCCGTCGCTCATGGAAGGCTTTGGCCTGCCGGGTCTGGAGGCTATGACATACGGCGCACCAGTCGTCAGTAGCAATGCTACTTGCTTGCCCGAAGTTTATGGCAAAGCCGCCAATTACTTTGAACCAACTGATGTTGATGACATGGCTCGCGCTATCGATGAAGTCTTGTCGAACAAAACTCGTCGAGATGAATTAATTAAATTAGGCTACGAACAAATCAAAAAATACTCATGGGAACGCATGGCCAAACAGACACACGCTATATATATGGAATATGGAAGTTAGCTATTAGAATATGGCAAATTACTGAAAGCTAAACGTACTCTGCCACCTTCCAAATTCCAAATTCTATATTCCATCCTATATACTAGTACTAATGATTCCATTTGCTAATCGATTTCATGGTCACAATAGTCTGAGTTTTGTTTACAAAAACG
>DAOMNR010000003.1:0-11137 GCA_035443865.1 Candidatus Saccharimonadota bacterium
TATCTGTACTAGCCATAATTGCACCGTGTTTATCGATTTGAGACTTGATTATCATAACGCTCTGTAAGAATGTCGTTCGATGGTCAGACGGAACCCTGTCCATAACCTCGCAGGCCGGTTCCAACCACTTATGCCACCAATCCGCTGTGCGACGCAGGTGTTCTAACAGTCCGTCATCTTGGACTTGTTTATGCACATACAGTGCTTCACGAATAGAGGTTCCGGCGGCAATCCAATAATGAACGCGCTCTGAACTTTTACCAGGTACAGTCAGGCAAAATCGTATCGTCGAATCAACCCGCCCGTGCTCGACGTTACTTTCGCTTAACTCGCCGTCGTCTGCATCTCGAAATGTACCTTCGCGGCCTTCAATTCCAAACAAACCAATCGTATGTTGGTCAAACGGCTCTTCGTTGTAGCTACCCGAAATCACAAAAGCACGACGACCGCGGTAATGTAGAATGGCATCACTATCTGGTAAATACTGTGCTGTATCTGTGTTGCTGCGTGAATCGCCGATAGCGAAGGCCTGGTGCATAAATAGTCTAATTTTACGTTCGTCATCACGTAGGTTTATGACATGAATATTCCTAAGGAACACACTTATGTGTGCATCAACAAAATCATCGAATTCTAATATTATCCCCATCTTTTCATTTTTGGCTATTGTATGGCCGATTAGCGCAGTGTGCGGGTATCTAAACGAAAACGTCCACTCGCCGGGGTTATCAAGCCAGCTCAGCTGACCATCTATCCAAACTCCGACATGATGACGTATGTCTGGGCCAGCCACATGGTTTTCGAAACCTACATATGGGAAATAAAAGTCATGAACCATCCCAAAATTATTCAATCCAACATGCAACTCACCGTTGCTGAGAACTATTGGCCTAGCCATTTAAACCTCCGGTTTTATGGTCATTATGTAATCTAAATCGAACATCTCGTATCGCGTTCATGTAATACAAAAACGCATCGTAGGGGGACTCGTACGGGCTGAAATAAGCATGGACATCTCCGTCATTAAACCACTTGGTACACATATAATAAACATGGTCAGAAGTCTGTAGCTTGCGCCAATCAGCAATTAAATCAATGTCACCTGTGCGCAATATGTCATTTTCCATATTATATAGGTTGCGAAGGGCCTCTTGTTGCATGTTATTACCTAGCCACGCAGTCAAATCACGCTCTGTATCAGCCCATGTAACGGTATTAGGCATACTAACCTCATCAACAGGTTTGTGAGCATCAATAGCCTCCGAGACTGTATAGAATGTGTTTTCTGGACCCTCTAGCCATTTACCAATGAACGATTCAAAAAACGTAAAGATACCGGTATCTTCCCACTGATGTTCACCGAAAGTCTCGTAGTCCATGAACAGATTAATGAGAGGCTGATCCGCAATCGATGCATTTGTCCAGTCGTTATATTTATCAACTGTTAACGGATATTCTGGCCACTCTTTGTTACCAAACCTAAAAGCTAAATCATCGCTGAGTCGATAGTTTTTAAGAAGTAGAGAAATATTATTAGTTTCAGTCGGTTTATAAACAAAGTTAGGACTACGCCAACCCAGTATTGGATCCCAGCCCTCTGCTAATATTCCCTTGAACCCATACTTATCAGCCCACTTTGCTAGGTCGTTATTGTAAGCAAGCTCGGTATTACGAAAAACTTTAGTCTCAACTCCGAAAATCTCTCGAATTTTGGCCTTATGCATCTCAACCTGGTTTTCAAACTCGCGTCGACTGTAGAAAAATGCGAGGGAGTGATAGTATGTCTCGGCTACAATTTCGACCCGACCAGTATCAACTAGCCTCTTAAAGCTGTCCAGCACATCTGGCGCCCAAGCCTCTGCCTGTTCGATTAGGGTCCCACTAATGCTCAGCGATACCTTGAACTCTGGATGAGTATCTAACATTTGTTGCAAAAGTGCGTTCATCGGTCGATATGATTTGTCGGCAACTTTACGGAATACCATTTCGTTGTTACGTTCAGTTCCATAATCTGGTTCGTTGAAATAGTCATGATTCACCGCAGTATCAAAAACAGAATATTTACGAACCCTAAACGGTTGATGGACGTGTAGGTACAAGACTATACCGCGACTACTCATGCCGTAGCTCCACTTTTGATAGATTCATAAATTTTAAGGCATTTATCGGCCACATCCCGCCATGAAATTTTAATATATTCGTGAAGCACGTTAGTTTTAAGCTCATTCTTTAGCGCATCAGACGTAGCAATACCAACAATCTGATCTGCCAGAACGTCGACATCCCAAAAATCGTATCTAAATATACTGTTTAACACCTCGCCAACACCAGATTGGCGAGTAATGATCAGTGCATTATCGTGATGGGCAGCTTCAAGTGCCGTTAAACCAAATGGTTCACTGACTGAACTCATGACAAAAATATCTGACACACTATAGGCATCACGCCACTGCTTACCTCTGACAAACCCAGTGAAAAATACCTTGTCTGAAATACCTAAGTCTGCAGCCAGTTCGATTAACTCATCCCGCTGCTCACCGTCGCCAGCCAGCAGGAAGGCTAACTTATCGTATTTTTCACTAGCTCTAGCGGCGGCACGAATAAATTGAGGCAAACCCTTTTGAATTGTAAAGCGGGTTATAGATGTAACGATTGTATATCCCTCACGCTTTAAAGCCTCTAAATAGCGGTAAGTCCGATGATCGTAGACGTATCCGTCATTAAAGCTAGCGACGTCGATGGCGTTATGGACTACCTCAATTTTAGATTCGGGAATGTTATATTTTTGCATTATTATGCTTTTGGTAATGTTACTGACAGCGATAATGCGATCGGCCATCATTAACCCTTGGTATTCAATCTCGTGTACTAACGGATTACCATTCTCGGTTCCGGAACGGTCAAATTCGGTAGCGTGGACATGAACAATCAATGGCGCGTCAGTTAACTCTTTGGCGCGAATGCCTGCTTCCATTGTTAGCCAGTCATGAGCGTGAATTGCATCAGGCCGGTGTTTTTTTACCCATCGCTCAACATAACGTACATAGCGTTTCTGAACACCACGCATATCTTTAAGGTTATTGATGTCAGCAGCCGATAGAGCTTTGTTGATAACAGTCTTGCTATCGTAGGCACCCAAGCCATATCTCTCTAACGGTGTTAGCTTGGTAGCGCTATGAATAGTCATAAAGTCTATATCGTGCTCAGCAGAATAGGGGACAACAAAGTCAATCTTAGCGCCCGCTAGCGCCAATGCCTTTGACATGTGGTAGCATGCTACCCCAAGTCCACCACTGTTGTGAGGAGGAAGCTCCCACCCGAGCATTAATATATTCATTACTCTGTTAACGAATAGTCTGTTTCGACTAACCGGCCACTCCTTTTGGATTTACACGTGTTTCTAAGCTAGATTATAGCTCCACGCTTATGCTTTTACAACTCTTTACAAACAGATTGTTCATGTCGTTGTTGCCTCGCCCTCCATCTGGTACAATAATGAGGTTCATTTCGAACATTTAGGGGCATAGTATAACGGTTAATATAAAGCTCTCCAAAAGCTTAGATCGTGGTTCGATTCCACGTGCCCCTGCCAAGCATAAGCACGATAATAAAAGTTTCTAATTTGGAGGCACTTTGCTTATGTTTGCGTAAAATCACAAATAGGTCAAAATAGGAATATGTCTGAAATATTTCCAACTTTCCTAGAACGCAGTTTCTTGTTCGAGGGCGATGTTCCTCCTCATATAGACAGCTACCCTGACACACCAAATTTCGTTGGTCTATACTCAATATTTGGCGCAGTGGACGGAGTAAAGCCGTACCCTTTAGCAGTGGACATAGAAACACCTGATCTGGCTGAAGTAATTGCTCGTGCAAGAGCTGACAAACAAGAGAGTGATATTGAATCATATGGCTACTCTGACGATGTATATATAAATTCGCCAGACGGATCGAACCGTAGGATTTACTATGGAAGAAGTCTTTAATTTATATTACAGACTGATTGATTCTAGCTTTTCGAAACTTATTAGTACTTCGAAGAATCAAAATTCCAATAACAGCGCTAATAATAGATCCGACAAAAACGCTCTGCTTAGCGATATCCGCCAGCACTAGGTTACCACCAAACGATAGGTCTGACACGAATATAGACAATGTAAATCCGATACCAGCGATAAACCCAACACCAACCAAGTGTCGCCAGGCAGTACCAGTTGGCAGGCGGGAAGCTTTGGTTTTAACTAGTATCCACGACACTCCAACAACTCCAACGACCTTACCGATGACCAAGCCAACAATTATACCGAGTCCCAGGCTGATCGTTGAGTTCGTGATGGTTGTAGTTAGAATGTTAACTCCGGCATTGGCAAGGACAAATATCGGAATTACGATTAACGTTGCGAACGGTATCATAACTTTTTCTAATCGCTCAGCTAGACTTTTATCGCCACCTGCATGGCTGACTACTGGCGCTAGGAACCCTAGCATCGCCCCAGTAATACTAGCTTCGATTCCCATATGCCTGACCGCTAGCCACAACAAGACTCCCATGACTGCAAACAGTGGCAAACTAAGCCATTTGCGCTTACGAATTAGTATTAATACACCGGCAATCGTAATAGATGCAAATAGTCCAACTAGGTTAAAACCACTACCGTAAAATATTGCAACAATAATAATCGCACCTATATCGTCAACTATCGCTAAGGTAAGCAAGAACATCCTGACTTGTGATGGCAGACCGCGTCCAACTAGCGCCAATACACTAATCGCCAAGGCGATATCTGTTGCTACTGGAATTGCCCAACCATGCACCGTATCAGGTGAATTTATGTTAAATGCAATAAATACTGCGGTTGGCACAATCATGCCACCGATCGCTGCGGTGATTGGTAGTATTGCGGTCTTAAACTTTCGCAGTTCGCCGCTAACAATCTCACGTTTAATCTCGAGCCCAACAACCAAGAAAAAGAATGTCATTAAGGCTTCGTTGATCCAATGTTTAATATCCATCGAGATATTGAAATTTGGAAAACCGACAGTAAATGTAGTGTGCCAGAACGAAACAAATAGGTTCTGCAAAGGTGAGTTAACCGCTACCAGGGCAATAACCGCCATAACAACAACTAATTTTCCGCTAATTGTTTCGTCTTTAATTAATCGACGAACCATTTCGGAAGTTCTACTGTCACGTAGCTTTTTGATTATATTTTTGATTTTACTGATAATTCCGCCAATGCCTTTAGATAGTTCTTATCTATATTATAGCGTACCGAGATTTTTAATCTTCTGAAACTTTAGGTGGGAATAACGCCGTGCTCTCAAGCAGTTCAACGCGACGTTTAGCAACATCTTCGTTCCATTTATCGCCAGATTCCTGTTCGATGACATGTAAGTTATGCTCGACGAACCCACGATCTTCGTTGATAAGTTCGGTATACAAAATATCTTCGAGTAATTTAGAATGAAGTGCATCAAGTCGTTTGCGTGCTTCGTCTTTATTCATAACCTTTACTATACTCTAGATTAATCAAGATTTCTAACGACAGAGAATTAAGGACTGCAATACTGAGCTGAATGCTACCTGAATATTTTGCAATTATTGGTGCGGTTATTGCCTCATTTGGAGGCCTATATTATCTATACGAAACAATCGTTGGTAAATCTAAACCCAATCGTGTTAGTTGGTTGCTTTGGGGTGTTATGCCGTTGATTATATTTGTCGCACAACGCGTCCAGGGAGTCGAGGGCTTGTCTTGGATAAGTTTTGCAGCCGGATTTACGCCACTCTTGATCGTTGCCGCGTCGTTTCTTAACAAAAAAGCATACTGGAAGACAAAACCACTTGATTACATCCTAATGATTGCCGCGCTGGCTGGAGTTGCCCTGTGGTTCATTACAAGTGACCCGAATATGGCAACCCTATTGGTGTTAGTCGCTGACTTACTAGCGGGCATACCTACGGTATTAAAATCAATCAAACACCCCGAAACAGAAAGTTGGATTGCGTATTTAATTAGCACGGTTGGGTTTGGTATCGGAATACTAGCGATCCATAGCTTTAACTTTGAACACGCAGCGTTCGTAATATATCTGTTTGCGATACAGCTCTTGCTGACCCTACTAACAGTACGTGCAGTATTTAGAAGTAAATAACTTACTGAGTTAGCTTGGCTTCGCTTGCTAGAGTAGTAAGTGCGGTTTTGGCCGAAGATTCGTTAAACATAGTTGAATCTAACGGTTGAGTAAGTGTGAATGTGTATTGATTCATACCCTTATAAAACGTTAGTTCAAAACGCTCAGTCTTTTGTAATTCAACTTTCTTTATATAGAAAAACCCATCATTACCGTTAACTGCAACTTTAGTTACTGTGGTGTCATCATTAAATGCTTTGGTGGCATCGTCAATAAAATGCTGCTCTGCATAAATTGTAACTTCAGATTTAAAATTATTTGATTCTGCGCTATCTCCCAGGCTAAATCGGCAAAACTGCGATTTGGTGTCACCCTGGCTAAATATACGGCCAGAATTATAGGCGTCACCTAGATTGTTAGCGCTTGATCCCAACGCAGATACGATCTGGTCTTTGGTTAGTAAATTACAAGCACCATAATCTTCGGTTAGATCTGGCACTACAGCGGTAGGGTCGGCCTTTGTGTTCGTAGCCCAAGGGTTATTATTGATAAACCATAAAGTTCCTACTGCGGCACCAACAACAACGATGAATGCGACAATACTTAGAATAATAATCTTTTTTGACATCTAAAATATTCCTTATTTATACATTTAGTGTATAGGTATTTGATAGCGTAAGCAATATGATACTGGTATACTGTGAACCAGACAGGGGAGTCGCAATGAATGAATCATTAACTATTGCAGTTATCGCCGGAACTACCAGAGACCAGCGCAAATCTATTCGTGCCGCCAGATACATCGCTGAGTTCGGCACAGGATTACCTAATGTTCAAATTATTTTCGTTGATCCCAAAGATTTTGACTTTCCAACCGACGGAATCGACACCGAAGGTAAAGACCCCCGCTACAGCAACATAACCGCCCGCGCAGACGCATTCTTTATTGTTACACCCGAATACAACCATAGCTTCCCCGGCAGTCTAAAACGCATGCTAGATAGTGAATATGAAAACTATTTCCACAAACCAGTTGCAATCGCCGGAGCAAGCAGTGGTAACTGGGGCGGTGTGCGTGCTGTCGAAGCTTTGTCGCTATCAGTGCGTAAAATGGGGTTAGTGAGCGTGCGAGCAAATGTCTATTTCCCATATATCCAAGATTTATTCGACGAACGTAATCAACCAGCGCAAAGCAAAAAAAGCCAAATTGATAAAAATATTCAAAATGCCTATAACGAACTAATCTGGATGGCGCGTGCCCTAAAGCATGGTCGGACACACCTGTAGCCTTAGTTAGATGAACAAAATTAATCCAAATAATTTAAACTTTTTAAATGATGACGTCAATACAGTCGCCAAGGCGCTGCTGGGTTGCGAACTAGAACGAATTATAAAAGGTAAAATCATCAAGGTACGCATCGTTGAAACCGAAAGTTACGACCAGGACGACCTAGCTAGCCACGCGTTTGGCGGCAAAACTAAACGAAACAGTGTAATGTACGGCGATTTTGGGCATCTATATGTCTATTTTACATATGGAATGCACTATTGTTGCAACATTGTGACGGGTAGCGCAGGCTATGGATCGGGAGTATTAATACGAGCAGTCGAACCATTAATTGGCGAATCAATTATGGACGCAAACAGGAAGGGTATTGGTGGATTGAATGTATCAAATGGCCCAGCTAAACTATGCCAAGCGCTAGATATTGACATGCAAATGAGTGGACACGATTTAACGACTAATCCATTCAGATTAATCCCTAAATTACACTTACCCGAATCAGAAATCATCACTACTACTAGGATAGGGATTAGCAAAGCAAAAGATTCGCTGAGGAGGTTCTACATCAAGGGTAACGCCTATGTGTCCAAACCTTGGTAACTAGCGTAACGAGCCCGAAACGGTTAAAATAGCTCAGTTGTGACCAATAAACAATTTTCATTCATTGTTACGTCTAGCTTGGGCGGCGAATCGCTTGCC
Source organism: Candidatus Saccharimonadota bacterium (assembly GCA_035443865.1). GTDB lineage: Bacteria > Patescibacteriota > Saccharimonadia > Saccharimonadales > Saccharimonadaceae > UBA1547. Next base: position 8,120 of record DAOMNR010000003.1, read on the forward strand.
CGAACTGGAATAATTCATACTCCACATGGTGATATTAAAACACCAGCTTTTATTGTCGTGGGCACAAAAGCCGCTGTCAAAGCCATGGTCCCAGAGCAAGTGAAGGCAGTTCACGCCCAAGCAGTCCTAGCCAACGCCTACCATTTATATCTTCAGCCCGGCCATAAACTAATCGAAAATGCCGGCGGACTTGCTAAATTTATGAACTGGAATGGCCCAACGTTTACAGATTCGGGCGGCTTTCAGGTTTTGTCACTCGGTAGTGGCTATAAAAAGGTGTTAGATATGAGTGGTGACATGAACGCAAAGGATGCAATCGCTCCCGAAAAAACACGTCACGCTTTCGTTGATAACGACGGAGTAAACTTTAAGTCACACTTAGACGGCAGCATGCATCGATTTACGCCCGAACACTCGATGCAAGTACAGTACTCAATTGGGGCCGATATTATTTTTGCGTTCGATGAACTAACGTCACTTCACGACAACTATCAATACCAAAAACAGTCCCTGAACGAGCGCACCCACCCGTGGGCTAAACGCAGCCTAGATGAGATTAAGCGACTGCGTAAACTAGACGAAACCAAGCCGTACCAAGCATTATTTGGCGTACTACAGGGTGCAAATTTCCAGGATTTACGTGAACATACGGCTGAATTCATGTCAGAACTGCCATTTGACGGATACGGAATTGGCGGTGCTCTTGAAAAGTCGAGCTTGGGTGAAATTATTAGATGGGTTAACCAGATTCTACCGACCGATAAACCTAAACATTTACTCGGAATTAGTGAGCCAGATGATATTTTTGCCGCTATCGAACAGGGGATTGATACGTTCGATTGCGTGTCGCCAACACGTGTAGCTCGTAACGGAGCCGCTTACACTTATAATGGTCGAGTAAACATTAAGTCAGCAAAGTACCAGCAAGATTTTACTCCGGTTGTGCAGTCCTGCGAGTGCTACACCTGTCAAAACTACACAAAAGCATATATTCAACACTTGCTTCGCGCCAAGGAAAGCTTAGCTGGAACGTTACTATCGATTCATAACGAGCATTTCATCATTAAGTTAGTAGATGATATTAGAAATAGCATTAACGATGGAAGCTTTTATGAACTTAAAAAGGCTTGGTTAGCAAGATATTATCATCGAACGTAAAGTTATTATTTATCATAAGTGGGTCAAGTGGAGTACCTGGCATTAACGGGTTATTAATTGTTTCATTAATTTGATTCATAGCTTCTGGTATTACTTGCGCATATTCAGTAGGGCTCATACTTGGGTTGCCATGATGAACTGTGTCCATGTAAATCACCATGAACCTAAGATCAGCTTCTAACGCATACTGACGCAATTTTTCTTCACTCATATCACTATTAACAACATAGTCCCGGGTACTGCTGGTTGGACGAATGAATACAATCACAGGTTTCGGCTTGCCGGATATGTCATCTTTGCCTAGTTTCATCATACTTTCCCTGACGTTCGACGCAACAATAGTTGAATACTGTGAGTCCATTAGTTCGACAGACGCCTTGTCGGTTCGAGATACCATCTCATTTATAACTTCCGCACTGGTATCAATAAATTTAGTAAAGTTAAATGGTAAAAACGGAACTGTTTTATTAATGTCTGGCCCCACGTATTGTTTGGTCCTGACTGCCATTTCGGCAATATATCTAGCTGTCCGACTATATGAAAGTGCTGGAATACCAGAGAATGTTAATAGTAACCGTCCGCTGGCACGCTGTTCGGGGCGGACCGATTCTAAATCAGCTGGAGTATTTTCAAGAATTATATACTTTGTGTGCAAATCGGATTTATCGTTTTGTACCTTTACGGCCATCTCGAGCGACACAATTCCTGCCAAACTACTACCGAAGAAATTAATTTCTTTTACGCCTTTAAGATGAGCTCTTTCGATCACATCATCGCCTAAACTTTCACTATCTATCGTTTTATTATCATAAATGTCTGCATCGATATTACCGTATGCTGAAAAGCCAGATAATGTCCTGGCGGCTGCACGCGCATCGTTCATTCCAAACCCCGCTGCAACGTTAATTACAACGTCCTGGTATGCCTTATCGGTACTGGACTTGGTTTGTGTGACATATTGCGTAGATTGGCTTGCTTCAATTTGCGCCATCAACGGGTCCATGACCAAACAAAGAGCAAGGCCTGCCGCACCCATACTTCGCCACCTCATTTTTGGATGTATTTGTAACTTCTCGCCAGGCGCAAACTTGGGTTCAATAATTTGCCCGTGTTTCGAATTACGATTTGGATTAAAATAAGGGCCAGATAGCCCCTCTGTGTTTTTTCTCATTAAACTAATTATACATCAAATTCATAACGGGGGCATTTCTATTTATTTCGTCATACATTTGCTATAATGTCATTTATGAGAACCCTTAGCCTTAATAAGCCTCATCTGATAGTCATGGTGGGTATCCCAGGTGCAGGCAAAAGTTTTTTTGCAGAGCATTTCGCACAAACTTTTAATGCCCCGATTGTTAGCTACGATCAAATTAGGACACAGCTTTATAACAATCCAACTTTTACAGACGATGAGCAAGAGATTGTTGGTCGCATCGCCAACCACATGCTGCAAGAGTTGTTTAAATCAGAACGTACTATTTTATATGAAGGACCATCAGACCTGCGCACCGAGCGATCGGCTATTTCTAAATTAGCGCGAGATGCCGGCTACGAAACTTTGTTTATTTGGGTTCAAACTGAATCTTCGTCTGCTAAGTCTCGTTCTATCAAGGCCAAAAACGACAAAATCTCAAACGCAGACGAATTTAATGCCAAAATCAAAAGATTTAGCGCTCCACACCAAACCGAACATGCTGTAGTTATTAGTGGCAAACACACATACGCCAGTCAACTCAAGATTGTACTAAAACGATTAGTGGAGCCTCGTGCATCACTAGCTGGCACACCAACAACCGAAAGACCACCTAATCACCGTAACTTTCTAATTCGATAAGGATAATTAATGCCAGTTATACA
>DAOMNR010000003.1:11147-19541 GCA_035443865.1 Candidatus Saccharimonadota bacterium
GATGAGTTCGGCAAAATAACCATCCGTCGCAGCGCACGTGCTACACAGGTGCGTATTCGTGTGGCGCCAGACGGCACCCTGCGGGCTTCATTACCGCTATATGCACCGTTACTACTGGTCAAGAAATTACTCAAAACTTCACGTGCTGAAATTCGTGACATATTGTCACAATCAAAACCAACGGAACAATATAGCGACGGTATGCAAATCGGCAAAAGCCATAGTTTAATCGTCAAAAGAATTTCGGGCAATCAACCCAAAGTTTCCCGACATGGTCAACAAATCCTGGCGCAACTGCCAGTTGGCGTTGATCTAAACAGCTCCGAAATATCTAGGCTAGTTCGTGACGTCATAATTGCCGCACTGCGCATTGAAGCGAAAAGTTATTTACCGAAACGTCTGTCATTTCTGGCGCAGAAATATGGTCTAAATTATACAAATGTTAGGTTTTCTCATGCCAGTGGCAGGTGGGGGAGTTGCAGTAGTAACGGCACTATCAGTCTAAATATTGCACTTATGAAGCTACCTTTCGAATTAATTGATTATGTGATAATTCATGAACTTTGTCATACCAAACAAATGAATCACAGCGCAGAATTCTGGAATTTGGTCGAGATGGCAGATCCAGACTACAAAACCCATCGCCGGCGAATGAAAAGCGAAACACCAACCATTTAATGTGTGGGTTGACTTGGGGTTCGTACTGTTTGTTCAGAGAGACTGTGAAATCCGAAGTGTACCTGAGGATTTCAGCCGAACGCTTATCCAAAGCTCCTGTGGAGCTATGGATAAAAAGAGTGCTCGATGAACGAATAGTGCGAGACCCAAGTCAAGCATATGAAAAATACTAGAGATTTGCGTCAATTTCCTATACAATAAGCACAAGATGTATAAGGGTGGATCCAGTTATACTCCACGTTCAGCCAAAGTAATTCGTTATGCCGGCTTGTTCGTACCTATTATCCTAGTTATTTATGGGGTGTTCATTCAATTTGGGTTTATTCACACCGATCACTTGATTGATAATGCTGGCTTTATTTGGATATCGTTTTGGTGGTTATACATTAGTGTCATCCAATTCCTCCGACCAAGTCGAAATGCACAAGATTCAATGCTTCGTCTGGTCGCCTACCACCTACTAGCTGGTGCGTACTTAATATTTATTTCAGGCATCGCATCGCCGTTTGTCGCTTGTTGGCTGTTACTTATGCTGGCTTCATATACGTATTTTGGTAAACGCGGGTTACAACTAAGTGTAATCGGATTTGTATTAGTAGCTCTGGTTGACATTGCCATGTGGGGTCACATCAGCCCCGACGTAATAACATTCGACCTTCTAGCACTGACTGCAATTTTGATAACAGGTGTCGTAACTCTGGGTATATCTGAATCACAAAAAGTTTCGAGAGGCGAACTCAGTAAAAGTAAAGCCAAAGAGTCATTAGAGAGAGATAGAATCTTAACGATTGTAAACAACCTGTCTGACGCGGTATTAAGCACCGACAAAGAAGGTATTATTACCGTATATAACGCTGCGTGTTTGAATTTATTAGACACAAATGAAGGTCTAAATGGCAAAAAAATAAATGACGTACTACCACTGACCGACAAGGAAGGTAACAAAGTCGACATATATAACGAATTTCATGACGCTAAAGGCATGGTCAAGCGTGATGATCTGTTCTACACCTATGCTGACAAAGAAATCGTCAGACTAGAGATAACTTTTTCACCAATCCGCAGTAGTTATAGTCGCACTAAAAAGGCCGAAACTCACGACGGCTACATAGCCATACTTAGTGACGTTACTAAATCCAAGAGTTTAGAAGAAGAACGGGATGAGTTTATTAGCGTAGTTAGTCATGAACTACGAACCCCAATTACAATTGCCGAAGGAACAATATCAAACGTTCAGGTAATGATGGGTCACCCTGACATAACACCAAAAATGTTAAAAGATTCAATCGACACTGCTCATGACCAAATTATGTTCTTGGCAAAAATGGTTAACGATCTGGGTACCTTATCACGCGCAGAACGCGGAGTGGCTGACACCGCCGAGGATATAGACGTCAAAGAACTAGCTGCTAAATTACTGGATCTATATACCGACGAAGCCAAAGAAAAGAAACTACACCTAAATCTGGATTTGGGGCCAAAGGTTGGCGTCATTCACACTAGTCGACTATACATTGAAGAGCTGCTACAAAACTTGATTACTAATGCCATCAAATACACCAAAAAAGGAAGTGTAACAATTATCATCAAACAAAAAGCTAATAAAATCACCTTTGCCATCAAGGACACAGGCATCGGAATCAGTAAGTCAGATCAATCGAAGGTATTTGGCAAGTTTTATCGCAGTGAGGACTACAGAACTCGCGAAACAGGTGGTACCGGGCTAGGGCTTTATGTCGCCAGTAAATTAGCCTCTAAAATAGGTGTAAAAATTGAACTAGTAAGTCGCTTGAATTTTGGATCGACATTTAGTTTTGTGATCCCAGCAAAAGAAAAAGAGAAGAAATAACTAGCTACTCGCTAACTTTAATGCTAGCCTGTGTTGATATCCGACGACCTTTCCAGGTCACCGTACCTAGACGATATCTAACAACACTTATAATCACCAGTACCAGCTCTTGAACGACTACGACGGGCCACAGCAGTGCACCGAGCCATCAATTATGCCTCCACACCTTGGACAAATATTCTTCATAAATTGCGATGTACACACATAGTTGCCACAAACTAAATATTTGTATGTACACTAGGTCATAGGCTAGCGCTATAGGTAAAATAATCGCTGGCAAGATAGCTACAGTTAATGCAATAACTGCCAAGATATTTTTGACTGAATTTCCGCCAAGCGTAGGGTATAGTAACCTAATACTCGTTTCTATCTGAGATGACCACTTCTTTTCATAATTTACACCCAGTAGCTCTGTTCCAATCAAAAATCGATACTTGTTTTGAACGCTTAATTTAGCTGCTATCTCCGATTCTGGCTGTATATGGCCTCTAAGAGATTCGAAGCCATGCATTTCATCGCGCAGAGTCCTGCGATTGATCATCCAAGCGTTACTGGCGGTGGCCGGAGTCTTTTTGCTATGCATTACTAATTCTCGAAAGTATCTTAGCGGCGCAAAAATTACGCTACCGCGCCAACCGTCAACGCGGCGTGGCAACACCGATACCATTGTGGCATCCTCGGACTTAGCGTACGCGACTAGCTGACCGATAGTGTCTGGTTCAATTAATGTATCAACATCCATAAATAACACGTAGGTTCCGCTCGCTTCTAACATTAGTTCTTGCAGGGCGTGGTTTTTACCTAACCATTCTCCAGTTAATTTCGACCCTTCGACGAAACGAACGCCAGCGTGGGCAAATGACTTAATTAGAATCGACGTATCGTCAACAGAACTGTCATCTAGCACAATAATCTCTAATTTAGGGTATGTGCTGGCTATAACACGCTCTAGACACCCCGTCATGGCATGCGTTTCATTACGCGCTGGTATACAGACGCTCACACTAGGCAAATCGTCAATCATGGTCGATTCACTGATTAACTGTTTCATCTGGAAGTGTTTAAAAGCGAATTGAAGTTTGACAACTAAATATACGCTAATTAACGTCGACGCAACAAAAAGAGTATAAAGCATAAGTTCAATCATCTAGCATTATAATACCACTTTTAATAGATTGAGTCGCCATAAATTCATCTTGACATCCAGGGGTTTACTCTATATAATCTACTTGACAGTCTGCAACGAGCAGACTTTTTATATTAGGGAGTAAAAACGTGGCAGCTAAGAAAAAGCTAACGATCAAGCCAATCGAACGTAGCGAAACTGGTAGCAAAATTACTAGAATCAAAGCGATTGATGCTGTACCTGTCAAAAAACACGAAGAACTAGTGGCGGTTCCGGATGACCCAACCAAAAAACGTGGTTTTTTGGGAGTATTGCGGTCAATTGGTGGCTACTTTAAAGGTGCATGGGTCGAGTTAAAACAAGTACGTTGGCCAACTCGCCGAGCTACCTGGGGCTTAACCGTTGCAGTAGTGCTGTTTACTCTATTCTTTGTAGGTATGATAATCCTACTAGATGCTGTGTTTAAATCATTATTTGAATTAATTTTAGGATAAGGAACTATGTCAAAAAACCGATACGATTCATCACGCCAATGGTACGCAATCCACACTTACAGTGGATACGAAGAAAAAGTAGCCGACAGCATTCGTCAGCGTATTAACGCCGTCGACATGGCTGACAAAATTTTCGATGTCATGGTACCCAAAGAAAAACAAATCCAGATCAAAAACGGTAAACGTAAAGTTATCGAAGCGAAAATCTTCCAAGGCTACGCACTAGTTGAGATGAAACTTACAGACGAAACTTGGTATATTGTTCGTAACACACCTGGTGTTACTGGATTTGTCGGTACTGGTACCGAACCAACTCCAGTGTCAGATAGCGAAATCAGTAAAATCAAGAAGCGCATGGGTGTAGAAGATCCTAAGCACCACATCGACTTCAATGTTGGTGAAGTTATCAGTATTACAGACGGTCCATTCAAGGGCTTTGATGGTTCAATCAGTGAAATCGATACTCAAAAAGGTAAAGTTAAGGTCATGGTTAGCATGTTCGGCCGCGATACGTCAGTAGAGCTTGACGCATTACAGGTGCGTAAGGTATAATACCCCAGTTACGCACTAGATATTAGCTTCAAAATATATTTAATACAAGAAAGGAATCCTAAGGGAAAAGAGCAGCCCGCGCGGGCGGATTCACTCCGACGCACGGCGCGATAAGAAAAACCGTAGGTTTGTCTTATACCCGAAGGGAAATTATATGGCAAAAAAAATTATTGGTAATCTAAAACTACGCATTCCTGCTGGACGTGCGACTGCTGGACCTCCAGTTGGTTCAACATTGGGTCAATGGGGCCTAAACATGATGGATTTCATTAATCCATTCAACGAAGCAACCAAAGAATTACAAGGTAAAGACGTAATAGTTCACCTACAAGTTTACGAAGACCGGACATTTACCTGGAAATCACTTGGTCGTCCTGTTGATGATTTGATTGGCGAAGCGATTAACATCAAAAAGGGAAGTGGCGTACCTCATACTGACAAGGTCGGTAAGATTACACGTGCTCAACTAGAGGCAATTGCTGAAATTAAAAAAGATCAGCTAAACGCTAATGACATGGATGGCCGTGTCAAGATTATCGCCGGCTCGGCCCGTTCAATGGGTGTCGAAGTCGTAGCATAATGACAACTCTCAAATAAAAAACGCTCGTTCGTCGGGCGTTTTTTATTTGCTACCCAATAGACGCACGCTCAGGCCCAGACCCTTGAACGATTCGCATACAAATACTGGCTCGATGTCGGTGCTGAGTTCAGATGAGTATTGATAACCCAGGTCGTCAAAATCGACCAGTTTTTGAATATCATCTATCTTATTGACGATCAGCCAGTGCGCAAACGCACCTCTGGCAATTTTGGCATGCACTGTGACGAATTTAGGCTGTTTAGTTTTGCCATCGACAGTCATGAATTTAGGGCTAATAATCAAGCGGCCACCTAGATAAGGCAGTACTACCTTGGTATATTCTACAGCTGAAAGGCTAACAATAGCACCCTCGCTTGGCAATACTTTAGCTATATCATCCCCCCAAAATTTGTAAAGGTTATTGAACGGAGGTGCGGGTAATTTATAGCCCATCTCTAATCTATAAGGCGCAATATAGTCTAGTGCACGAAGCACGCCATAAAGACCAGATAGAATGTACAGGTGCTCGTTTGCATATTTCCTGTCATCCTCACTGAGCCTATGAACTTGCAATCCACTATAAATATCGCCCAAAAATAGGTCGATTGCTGGCAGTCTGCCTGATTGTGGCCAATCTTGCCACATCTCATGCGTTTTTACAGCCATCCCGTGGGATAGCCGCATTGATGCCTGAATCTGTTCTATTGATAATTGACCTACATAAGAAGCAAGGTCATTAGCTTTGGATAAAAGTAGCGGGGACTGACCCGGACCCATCCGCTCATCAGTACGACGAGTGGTTTTCGAGCTATGTAGTAGTATAGTTAACAATCTAACTCCAGTTAGAATTTCTTGCGGATGTGTGAGAAGCTATAGTCCCAATCGGCATTGGCTTTTTTACGAGGGTTAAATATACCCTCTGGGTCGAAGATATCTTTGGCATCACGGAACAGTTTCACCATCTTTTTACCGTACATTTTTTCAAGCCATGGTCCACGAATTAATCCGTCGTTGTGTTCGCCACTGAGGCTTCCGCCATAACTTAGTACCAGCTCGTTAACTTCTTTCATAGCAGGCAAAATCTTTGCACGGTCTAACTTGTCCTCCAGATCCATCAAAGGAATGATGTGGAAGTTACCGTCACCCATATGACCAGCAATGGTCGCAAATAGTTTATATTTCTTGATGATTTTACGAATCTTCGGTAAGAATTCAGGTAAGTGTTCGGGGTTGACGATGAAATCGTCAATAAATGGCGCCGTATGCTTGTCTTTAACTTTGCTACGTAATATCTGGAAGCTATAACGACGCATAATCCAAAACTTTTCACCCTTGGCATTGCTCGAGTACTCTTCGAAGCCGCTGATGTGATACTTCTTTTTATTCTCTTCTAGCTTAAGTCGGAGCTTATGTACGTTTGCCTCTGTCTCCTCGGGACTATTACCCTTGATGGATACCATCAAAATTAAACTAGGGATCCCCTTAAATAGCAGCAGAACCTCTGGTATCAAACTAAAGACTAGCTTAATAAACTTACGTAGCCCTAGTAGTTTCAAGAAAGCTGGCATGAATTTAATAGAAAGCCACATAGTATTATCATCAAACGATTCAAATCTAGATGGCTTAGCTGCTACGACGTCCTTGATTAAGTCGCCCAAGTTCTCGATATCCTTAACAAAAATCACCAGCAAGCCTTCATCGGACCTAGCTTCCGTCATACGAAACTCAATATCAGTTACAAAGCCTAAAGTCCCTTGCGCACCAACAATAATTTGATTCAAATCAAATATACCTGTTTCGCGGTCCCAAACGTTCCATAGATGATAACCGGTCGAATCTTTACTGACATTAGGTTTGGCAGATTTAATTAAATCGTAATTCTTTTCAATTAATTCGAATATCTCTCTATAAACCTTGCCCTCAAAATCTTGTTGCGCCATTTTCCTGACTAATTCAGGTTTCTTGAGAGGTTTAACGATCCGCTTGACGCCATCGGCAAACACAAACTCTAGCTCGTTAACGAAATCTTCGGCCTTGCCAAATTCGATAGACTTCTCACCACCCGAGTTGTTGTTAACCATACCGCCAACAGTCGCTAGGTCTCGTGAAGCAGGGTAGGTTGGCATCAAAACATTCATCTCTCTTTTCGCCTGTTCGTCAAAATCCTTGAACATTACACCAGGCTGAAGTCGACTTGAGCGTTTCTTTATCCAGTGAATTTCAGTAAAGTATTTTTTAAAATCTACGATAATTGAATCGTTAATCGCCGCACCGCTCATGTCTGTACCGGCACTGCGAGCTGTTAACGACAATTCCGGCATCGTTTTTTTATTTTCTGCAACCAGTTTAACGGCCTTTTCGACATCACTTGCTGATTTAGGTGATATTACCAATTTTGGTTTAATTTCGAACATTGATGCATCGTGCGAGTATAAATCTAAAATTTCATTAGAATCGTCGATATCACCACTAAATCCACTGCTACTGAGTAACTTTTTAAATTCTTCCATATACAGATAGCATAAGCTTTACACCTATGTCTTGTCAATTAACACTAGTTATAGTAGAATATATACATAACAAATCAATGTTGGGACCATATCATGCGATATGGGTTTGTACCACAGAAAGGGTTTACACCTATGGCTAAGAAAGCCGATTTACTAGCTGAAGCTAAAAAGCTAAAGCTCGACGTTACAGTGAAAAATACTATTGCTGAGATTGAATCAGCTATTAAAGCTGCCGCTGCACCAGTTGAAACAAAAGAAGCTGAGCCAGCGCCAGTAAAAGAAGTAAAAACTGCCAAAGCTGGCAAACGAAGTGAAAAAGCTATCGCCGAAGCCGAGGCAAAAGCAGAAAAAGAAGCTCGCAAAGAGGCAGGCGACACAACTCCTCAATCCGAAGAGGCCGAAGCAAAAGTCAAAAAAGGACCAAAGCCTGTAACACGCCCATTAATCGAACGACGCGGTAAAAAATATCGAAATCTAGCAAAGCAGGTTGATTCTGAAAAGATCTACAGCCTAACCGAAGCGTTAGAGTTAGCCACCAAAACCAGTCCATCTAAATTCGATGCATCTGTTGAAGTTCATGTCCGTTTAGGTGTTGACCCTCGTCA
>DAOMNR010000004.1:0-13867 GCA_035443865.1 Candidatus Saccharimonadota bacterium
ATACGTCTAGATAGTATAGTTATTAATAATCAGAAATTGTCGGGTGCTGTTTGGATTAGCGCTACGACCAAGTCAGAAATTAAACGTGGGGATATCGTTAGCGTTAGCGGTAATTTGCTGGCAGGTTTTGGTAATTTTGCAGGTGTGATGTACAGAGCGAAAATTACAAACGTTACGCAGCCAGTGCCTGGCGACATAGCACGTGTGGTTCGCGATTGGTTTGTTGGTGGAATTAGACAAGGACTAAACGAACCCGAAGCGAGTTTAGGTATTGGATATTTAGTTGGACAAAGACGAGCATTACCGCTTGATTTAGTGGTTGCGTTGCAGGTGGTTGGTTTGACGCATGTGGTTGTTGCTAGCGGGTATAATTTGACGATACTAGTTAGGTTGGCACGAAGGTTATTTGAGAAAGTCTCGAAATACTTGTCTGCTTTGGCGTCAAGCATTATGATTTTTGCATTTATTATGGTGACTGGACTAAGCCCTAGTATGTCGCGAGCAGGGTTGGTGGCTGGGCTAAGTTTGGCGGCTTGGTACTGCGGCCGTAAATTTCATCCAATTATTCTACTTTTAGTTGCAATTGGAGTGACTGTCATGATCAACCCCAGTTATGCTTGGGGCGATTTGGGTTGGCAACTATCGTTTACGGCTTTTGCTGGCGTGATGATTTTAGCACCACTCATGCAACGTTATTTTTTTGGTGATAAAAAGCCAGGTTTTATTCGACAAATTTTGGGTGAGACAGTTTCGGCCCAAATTTGCACAGCGCCAGTTCTAATTGTGGCTTTTGGTCAGGTATCGAATGTCGCCATTGTCGCTAATTTGTTGGTTTTACCGCTAGTGCCACTAGCAATGTTATTAACGTTTATCGCAGGGGTGGGTGGTTTAGTAGTGCCAGCATTTGCACATTTCGTTAGTTTGCCGGCGCAGTGGCTGCTTGATTACATGGTTTATGTCATTGAAACTTTGTCGCAGGTTCCATGGACGCTTACCAAAGTGAGTCTAGAGCCAATATTTGCGGTCGCTGGTTATTTAATTATTGGCTTACTTTGTCTATATTTATGGCGCGTGACCAAGTTTAATTTACGCGACGCCAATCTGGTGGAGTAGCCTGTAATCTGTTACAATATAGTAAATAACATTCTTGTTAAATGGAGACTGAGTATGTCTGGACACAGCAAGTGGTCAACTATCAAACGCGAAAAAGGCGCCAAAGACGCCAAGCGCGGCGCGATTTTTACTAAATTAGGTAATCAAATTGCAATTGCAGCACGTGGTGGTGTTGATCCAACTATGAATTCTGCGCTTGCTATGGCGATTGAAAAAGCAAAGCAAGCCAATATGCCAGCGGCAAATATTCAACGAGCAATTGACCGCGTTGCCGATAAAAATGCTGCTGTTTTAGAAGAAACGACATATGAGGCGATGGGACCTGGTGGAGTTGGAATTATTATCGAAACCGCTACTGACAACAAAAATCGCACTTTTCCCGAAGTTAAAAATGCACTAACCAAAAACGGTGGACGTATCGCCGATGCAGGCAGTGTGGCGTTTCAGTTTACCCGTAAAGGCGTAATCCAAGTCAAGGCGTCGGGTGAGGATGCCCTGCTAGCTGTTCTAGATGCGGGCGCTGAGGATGCGATAGAAGAAAGCGGTGAGCTGATTGTTTATACGGAGCTCAAAGACCTTGCCAAAGTCAGACAAGCAATTGTTGACGCAGGTTTATCTGTCACAGAAGCTGACCTGCAATATGTGCCAAATGGAAGCGTAGAGATTGATGACCCCGAGGTAGCTGCGAAAATTATGAAGATAATGGATGCGTTGGATGAACTGGATGATGTAGTCAACGTACACACCAACGCCGACATCATGGTTGAACTAGAATAAAATAAACTTGTAATTAGCTTAGAATTTGTTTATGATTTTTGTATGCATAAACGATATTTATTTACGTTTATTTTCAGCCTATTTTTTCTAACACTTCTGCTTACTCCTGTTTCTGCGGTCAGTCAGAATCTAGTAATTTCACAGGTTCAAATTGGTTATAGCTCTAACAGCAGATTAGTCGAACTATTTAATACTAGCGAAGACCCTGTCGATATAACTAATTGGTGTGTTTATCATACGAGCGCCAGTGGTAAAACCAAAGACAAACTGCTCTGTTTTGATAGTGACAGTGCCACGACACATCTGATTTTGAGCGGGTTGTCGTACGTCCTAATTGGGTCGAGTGAACTAGGGATTGACACTGATTTTAATTTAGACGTTGGTTTAGGTACTTCAACAGGTGGACATATTTATATTTTAGACGAAAGTCAGAATGAGGTAGATCGTATTGGTTGGGGTGGGGCCACGCAACCAGAAACAGCGGCCTTTAATTTTAACCCAACTAATATAAACCATGTTATCGAAAGAAATACGTCGCTTGACGGATCGTATATAGACACCGACGACAACAGTCTGGATTTTATGGACTCTAGCATAAGAGAAACATATTTAATCGGTGCGATTAGCGAGGTTGATGACACATGCACGAATATTGATGGGATTCAGCCACTTATGCCAGACGGTTATTACCGCGATGAAGATAATTTGTGTCAACCTGTACCTGTTGATGTGTGTCCAAATATTGATGATTTGCAGTCCGAAGTTCCACTAGGCTACGTGGTCGATAAGAGCGGTGACTGCGTTAGGTCAGATATGTGTCTAAATTTTGACGGCATACAAAGTATAGTCCCTAGTGGGTTTATTGAATCAGGTGGTAGTTGCGTTGTCGCTGGCCTGCCGCTTCAAATTAACGAAATTATGCCAAATACTGCAGGTAACGACAATGGACGTGAATTTATAGAGATATATAATCCTGATGATACAGAAATCAGCCTAGAGTACTACAGATTATTAATCGGGCTTGACAGCAGTAAATCGTATAGCTTTCCGCCCGGTTCGGTGATTGGCGCCAAAAGTTATGCTGTGTTTTATAGTAATCAAATTCCATTTACATTAATAAATACATCCAGTGCAGTTGGATTGGGCTTAGCGGATGGGACCAAACTAGGTTTATCTGATGCGTACTCTTCACCACGAGACGACATGGCCTGGGCACTCATAAATGACTCATGGGTGTACACTAACAGACCGACTCCGGGCGAGGTTAATTTAGAGTCGATTGCAGTAGAGGCGACCAAAGTTCAGCCTGCTATTAGCCAAACATCATTAAAACCATGCTTAGCTAATCAGTATAGAAGTCCTGAAACTAATCGTTGTCGTAATAATATTATGCAGCCGACTCTAGTTCCGTGCGGAACAGATGAATACAGAAATCCAGAAACCAATAGGTGTCGAAGTGTGCTAGGTGCATCAACAAGTGTCCAGCCACCATGCGAGGAGGGCAAAATTAGAAATCCTGAAACAAATCGATGCAAGACGGTCGTTCAAATGACAGATGCGCCGTATCCTGTTCAGACTAGTAGCGTCGATTCTGGTGTTGGATATACGGGTTGGTGGGTTGCAGCAGGGCTTGGTTTAATGGCAATTATTTATGCAATCTGGGAATGGAGAAGTGAATTAGTCAGATTGTATAACTGGGTCGTTAATAAGATGTGGTTTGTTAGTAAGAGTTAGCTAATTTCTTCGATGTTATACTGAAGGTATGATAATTATTGGGATTGACCCAGGAACTGGAATTTTGGGGTTCGGCGTTATTGAAGTCGACAGTGGCAAAATGAAATTAATTGATGCCGGAGTAATAACTACACCTGCGCATACGCCACACGACGAACGCTTAGAAGATATTTACGATAGTTTGACGACGATTATTAGCGAAACAAAACCAGACGTTATGTCGATCGAGAAACTGTTTTTTGCACAAAACGTCACGACTGCCATGACTGTCGCTCAAGCTAGAGGCGTTGCAATGTTAGCAGGTAGAAAAGGCGGACTGACTATTTCTGAATATACGCCACTTCAAATTAAACAGACCATAACAGGGTATGGTAAGGCTGATAAAAAACAAGTCCAAGAAATGGTGCGTCTGCAACTTGGTTTGTCGGAAGTTCCAAAACCCGATGACTGTGCCGATGCCTTGGCGGCTGCCATTACGCACTCACTGATGAGCAGGGTGGTACAATAGGTTCATGATTGCGCATGTTGTTGGTACGGTTGTTGAGAAGTTTGGTTCGTCGGTTATTGTTGATGTCCAAGGCGTTGGTTATGAGGTGCAAGTTAGCGCGGTTGACTTTGACGCAGCTGTCATTAATGAAACCATGAAATTTCATACCTATCATCACGTACGCGAACAAAGTCAGGAATTATTCGGGTTTAAAGGTTTAGTTGCCAAGAAATTATTTGAAATGCTGATCACTGTCCAGGGTGTTGGGCCAAAAGCCGCATTGTCAATTTTATCAATTAGTGACACCGAATCGGTTCGCAATGCGATCGCCAACAGTGACACAGCCTATATAACCCAAGCGGCAGGTGTAGGTAAGAGGACGGCTGAACGTGTAGTCGTAGATTTGTCTGACAAGGTTGGTCTAGCAGTTCAAATCACCCGTAAGACGTCTAATTCAGTCGCTGCTAATGACGAGGCGCTTGAGGCTTTGATGGCTCTTGGTTACAACCTTGCCGATGCTAGTAAGGCTTTAGAACCAGTTCCGAACGATTTATCGACTGCCGAACGAGTAACCCAGGCATTAAAAGGTTAAGGCTGCCCCGAAAGATTGCACAAGCGATTAATTCATAGGCTGGTATACTAATAGTAATGGCAATTGAGCGAATCATAGATACAACCAGTCATGCTGCTGATGATGACGAGCAGATTATTGAGGTTACTTTGAGGCCTCGATCCTTTAAGGATTACATTGGTCAAGATAGGCTAAAGAAAAACCTTAAACTGGCAATTGAGGCAGCTAAAAAACGTGGTGAGCCGATTGATCACATCTTGTTATATGGTCCTCCAGGCCTGGGTAAAACGACAATGGCAACAGTTATCGCTAACGAAATGGGCGCAAATATTCGAATTACGTCCGGTCCAGCCATTGAGCGAGCCGGTGATTTAGCTAGTATTTTAACGAATCTAACTGACGGCGATATTTTGTTTATTGATGAGATTCATCGCTTGGGTCGCAGTGTCGAGGAAGTTCTTTATAGCGCGATGGAAGATTTCAAATTAGATATTATGATTGGTAAAGGCCCCGCAGCTCGAAGTGTTCGTTTGGACCTGCCCAAGTTTACTGTGATTGGGGCAACTACCAGAACTGGTGCTTTGACAGCTCCGCTTCGTGATCGTTTCGGACATATTTATCGTCACGAATTTTATACTCCAGCTGAAATTTCAAGTATCATTACTCGTTCGTCTGGTATTTTAGAAAGCAAGATTGATCCAGAAGCATCAGACATGCTATCGACCAGGGCGCGCTTAACACCTAGAATTGCTAACAGGTTATTAAAGCGAGTACGTGATTATGCCGATGTAAATGGAGACGGAATTATTGACGTTCCGACTGCCAAAGCTGCACTAACACTACTCGAGATTGATGAACTGGGGCTAGATCCGGGTGATCGAAACTTACTAACCAGTATCATAGATAATTACGGCATGAGTCCGGTTGGATTAAATACGATTGCGGCTTTGACTGGTGATGAAACTACGACAATCGAAGATTTTTATGAACCATACTTACTGCAAATTGGTTTCATTGAACGAACTCCAAGGGGAAGGCGAGTTACCGCCAAGGTGTATAAGCACTTAGGTAGAGCGGATGACGATAAACAGCAAAAATTAGTTTAGTTTTGACTGAGGTTAGGCCTCAGATGATATAATGTAGACATGCAGCCAGATTCTGAGACGCCAAATCTTGAAAGACCAGTCGCCTACGATGCTAACGGCCAGCCTCTTTATGCCCATCCACCTGCTCAGGATACGTCGACTAAAACCGAGAAGCAGGTGGTACATGTTGCTCGTCTTACAGAGCCAATAAAACAAGAAATAAGTGACGCTACCAAACTTAAAAACGAACGCTCAAAACAAATGTTCCCAGAACTAAACCTAACCGATGGTGAATACGTCATTAGTGCCGTCAGACGTCATCCAATTGGGCTAGTATTACCACTCGGAATCGGGACAATATTGGTCGCACTTGGCTTTGCGGTTTTATTTAACTTGAGTTTATTTACAGAGAAGTTTTTGAATAATCCTACACTAGATAATTCAGTAGTTGCGTTATTTGTTTTGCTGTATATTGGGCTGGTCATTGGCGGGACATATATCGCATATTTTATCTATACTAACAACAAGTTTTATCTAACTAACGAGAGTGTTATTCAAGAGATTCAGACCGGGCTGTTTGCTAAACATGAACAAACCGTCAGTCTGGGTAACGTTGAAGACGCTAGTTACTTTCAACACAGTTTATTGCAACAACTGCTTAACTATGGCTCAATTAGGCTCAGCACCCAAGGAGACGAAACAACATATCGGTTTTCGTATGCCACTAACCCAAAAGAACATATTGCAGCGCTCAACAATGCAGTTGAGGCATTCAAAAATGGTCGTCCGGTTAGCGGCGACTAATTGTGTCTGCTAGTTTTAATAAAGTCAGCTTCGTTTTGAAGAGTGCTTTTTAGTGTATAGCTTTTACATTTGCCGTCGTTACAGTTGGTTGGTTTGTAGGTGTAGTCGCTACCGGCTGAACCGATTGTGATGCCATTTGGGTCCGTAAATAAAGACGGCTCGACTGACTTTAGGTTATCAGCAGAAATAGACTGAGGGTAGTATTTGTTGGCAGGGTAAAACACTTCCTCTAGGCCATAATACATAGCATTAATGGCGGTTTTACGCTGCACGTCTTGGGCTGCTATAGTGACATTTTGTTTTTGTACGAAAAACAAAATTGAGGCAATTGCCGCAATCACTATTACAAAAAGAAGTTCAATAACCGTAAATCCCTTTGATCGTTTTGTCATATTGCTAGTATAGCAAACTCTACGTTTTGATTGGACTATATTACGCTGCGCCCATGTTAATTTCATCAGCACACTTTTTGTTTAATATGCCACTTGGCATATTAAACAAGCGTTCGGCTGAAATCGGTTATTGCAACCGCTTTCACAGTCTTCTGAAATCAACATGGGTACACCATAATATAATCTATTATATTGTTTGTATTTCTTGTATAATAACCCTGAAGAGTTATTGAAACATTAGGTCGTCTCGGAACTGAAAACGAGTTTTCGCTTCCTCGTCTCGTCAATGTTATAATAAGAACAGATTAAAGAGAGGGAAATATATGTCTGCAAAGAAGGCCGTAAAAGCTGCTGTTGGTGTAAAACCAACCGCAACTGAGGGTAAACTTAAAGCTTTAGGGCTTGCTCAAGAGCAAATCAATAAGCAGTTTGGGGATGGTGCCATCCGACGCCTCGGCGACACTCAGGCTGTTAACGTTGAACTATTCAGCAGTGGGTCGCTTTCGCTTGATTTAGCGCTTGGTGGTGGTTTTCCGCGCGGACGTATTTTGGAGATTTATGGCCCTGAATCTTCAGGTAAGACTACATTAACCTTGCATGCGATTGCTGAAATTCAAAAGCTTGGCGGAACGGCTGCCTTTATTGATGCTGAGCATGCTCTTGATCCAGCCTATGCGCGTCGTTTGGGTGTCGATACGGATAATCTGTTAGTGTCCCAACCTGATAATGGTGAACAAGCTCTTGAAATTGCTGAAACTCTAGTTCGGTCAAACGCAGTTGATTTAGTGGTTGTGGATTCAGTAGCAGCACTTGTCCCACAAGCTGAGATTGACGGCGACATGGGCGATAGCCACATGGGCTTGCAGGCTAGGTTAATGAGCCAGGCTCTTCGTAAGCTTACTGGTATTATTAACAAAAGTCATACAACCGTTATATTTATTAACCAGATTCGCATGAAGATAGGTGTGATGTTTGGTAACCCTGAGACAACAACTGGCGGAAACGCCTTGAAGTTTTATGCATCTGTTCGATTAGATATTCGTAGAACCGGTCAAATTAAATCGGGCGAAGATATAATTGGTAGCCGGACCAAGGTGAAAGTTGTCAAAAACAAGATTGCACCTCCATTTAGAATAGCGGAATTCGACATAATGTATAACGAGGGTATCAGTAAGACAGGTGATGTCTTGGACCTAGCAGTTCTACACGGTATTGTTGGAAAGTCAGGTGCTTGGTTTGACTACGGTGATGCAAAAATTGGTCAGGGGCGTGAAGCAAGCAAAGAGTATCTAGCCGAGAATCCTAAAGTTCTAGCCGAAATTGAAAAGAAAGTACGCACGAAAGTTGCCGAAGAGGCTGAATAGTTTAGACGCCGCTATCTGCTTTAACTTGTTTCTTCCAGGCGAACCACCAAAGTAGCCCAAAAACAATAGAGGTTACTATACCCATGCTTATAGATACATAAATCGATACGTATGAAAGCGTTGAAACGAACGAATCGTCGACTGCTATACCCTGGCTAGAAAATTCTTTCTTGATTTGTTTGATTATTTCTTTTGCCATAGATTCGCCCGTAAAGAACAATCCAATTGTAATTAATACTGTCGTAGCGTAAGTTCCTAGTTTGAGATAGAGTCCATTAACGTCTTTACGCCATAAAAGTACTAGGGCAAGCACAGCTACAAGTGTTACTACATGTCCAGCAATCCCCAGGATGGAGTTAAGCGGAGCCACTGAATATAAGCTAATTGTGGCAGGCAGGCTAGTTAAATTAATCACGGCCGCCGCTGTTCCAATGGTGCTTAGGATCAACATTGTGTGATAAAAGGTGGTGTATCGTTTTTCGTTGAGGGGTTTATTTACTGTAGGCGGAGGTAGATCTTTATTCATAGATTGATTATATCAGTTTTTGATGTGGCGATAGCCTAAGCGGTACATTATCTGTAGTAGTTGTTATAATAATCAGTAGATGAAAATAACTTCGATATCTTCTCAGGTACGCGATAAGAATCGAGTAAATGTCTCGGTTGACGGTAAATATCGTTTTAGTCTGGATATTTTTCAGGTAGGGGATTTGGGCTTAAAGGTTGGCAAGGAATATACAGACGAAGAGCTACGTAGCCTAGAGTCTGAAAGTCAGTTCGGTAAACTATACTCACGAGCACTAGAGTATTGTTTGATGAGACCTCACAGCGCCAAGGAGGTTAGAGACTATCTGTACAGAAAGACTCGCCTAACCCGTAGTAAAACGGGTGAAATGCGACCTGGAGTGCCCAAAGAGATTACAGACAGGGTTTATTACAGACTACTTGAAAAGGGGTATATTGACGACAATAAATTTACCAGGTATTGGGTCGACAATAGGTCGCTCACTAAAGGCGCAAGTAAACGTAAGCTAACTTCAGAGCTTCGACAAAAGGGGGTAGACAGTTCGATAATTGATGAAATTCTAAGTGATTCTGAGCGTTCAGACGATGAAGAGATCCAGAAAATAATCGCAAAAAAGAGGTCAAGATACCCCGATGATCAAAAGTTTATGGCTTATCTTGCACGTCAAGGGTTTTCGTATGATGACATTAGAGCAGCGCTAAGCGAAAAAGATTAAGATTATTTAATTTCGATTGTCAGTTTGTGGTGCAGGCGACCTAAACGGATTTATATACGATAATTGATTAGGTTTTACCGGAGTAGCGGCTAGCTTTTTGGCGGTCGTTCTGACGATTATTTGAGTATCATTTATTTCAACGATTTGGGATCTGTGTATCAATAATTCGGTTTCGGATAAACTTTTTAACAAACCTCTTTTGACATGTAGTTGCTGAATGACAAAGCTGTCAGTATCGACGCTATAATCCTCAAGCTTACCTAGCTTTCGTTTTGTTTCGTCTATAACGGCCATGCCAATTAACTTAAAGTTTAGATCCGAGACTTTTTTAATAGCTACTACATCGTCTAGTTCCACGAATTCGTCACTGCTGTCGATAATCATGCCGAGTTTCCCTAGTTCGCGTATGTCAGACACTAACAGCAAAGTTTTCTTGTTACCAAGTAGTGGTCCGCTGACATTATAAGCTAAAATTTTTAGGTTAGACGGGTCAATTAAGGGCAGGTTGGCTTCTGC
This sequence comes from Candidatus Saccharimonadota bacterium, assembly GCA_035443865.1. Lineage (GTDB taxonomy): Bacteria > Patescibacteriota > Saccharimonadia > Saccharimonadales > Saccharimonadaceae > UBA1547. Next base: position 10,085 of record DAOMNR010000004.1, read on the forward strand.
CAATTTAGTACCGGTCTGTAAGCTCATTACAGGCATTGATAAAAGACGCGATCCTAAGACAAGCATAGTTTTAGTATATCATTTATGCTTGTATTGGAACTGAGATAAGCTGTTCGATTTTATTCAGAGAACGGGCTAATACGGCCAGTTGTCGGCGTTTGGGTTGATGAGTTTTGGTCACTTGACTTTAGATTATTCAATCGCTTGATAGTTTCGTTATCGAAAGACCCCTTCAGGTTATGCGAGTTTCCATCAATACCCGTTGAGTTAATGGGCGTGGTTAAAATACTAGTTAATGTATAAACGGCAAAAATTAAACCAGCCACCATTGTAACGATAAATACAGTTACGTTATATTTACGAAAGATATTGACGATTGGTTTTAGAGATTTAGACATTGAATTATTTTTCATGATTTACCTTGTATAAACTTCCACTGTTAACGGCTGAACAGTTACGGTGCCACCAGAACTAGTGTCTTTGGCTACAGTAATACCAGATATCTGCATTTTAGGTAAGTTTGTCTCTATTAACTTAATGAATGTCAGTAGGGATGAGTATTGAACCGGGTTAGCTATAGTAACAGTCGCTGTTTTTATCTGCACCCCGCTAATATTTGCTGGCTGTGGCGTCGTTGTAGTAGTTTTACCAGCAGCACTGTCGGCAAATGAATAGTCAGCAATCGTAACTCCAGCCTGAGCGGCAATTTTGTTTAAATCGCTAATTATTTGCTCGGTATATGACACCGAGGGTGTGATAATTGAGTTGGCTTTTTCGACCGCAGGCTGCATGTCTTTGATGGCCTTTTGTAGTTCATTTACGGATTCAGAATTACCGCTACCGGCAGTTGATTTTGCGACGATACTATTAACATCAGCAGCTTGCTTAGATAGGAAATCTTGTGTGAAGTAAAATCCAACGCCGATAACAACAATCATCAACACCACAACGGTTCCAAGTGTGGCTCGAAGTTTTGTTGCGTTCATGCCGCTGCTATTCATAAATTAACACCTTTATTTATTACGACCGATATAGTAGCAGTAACTGGGTAGACGCTAGAGCCAGATTTATTGGTAGAAATTGATTGCAAAGAGAAATTAGAAAAAAGTGGCGATTTTTGAAAGTTATCCTTTAATTTAAGCGCATCTTCGGTTGATTTGGCGCGAGCTTGGATAGTAATTGGTGTTCCAAGGGTACTAGCGCTTAGTGATAGTGTGTCGATTACTACGCCCTGAGGTAAGGCCTTTGCGATTCCGTCTAGGATGTTACTATATGAAATCTCTTGATCCAGTATTGACTTAGCTGTAGTTAAGCTACTGCGCAGGGCAGCGGCTTGGGCTTGGACCGATAGATACGAGCTGTCTTTACTACTATCGATTTTAATTGATTGCTCGGCGTTTGCTTTGCTGTTCATCAAAAACAGATAAACTGCGGCTGATATTAGCGTAAGGAAAATTGCACCAAATACTAAAAATATCATGTATCTAACCAATATGATATTGGTGCGACCAGCTCTGATTTGTCGCTTGGCGTCATCAGGCAGAAGGTTGATCATTTCCAGATACTCCCAGGTGTTATACTGGCAAGACCTGCGACCGTAATGTAGCGAGATCTGAATTGACGTGCGGGTTCAGGTAATTTGCCGAAGTCTAGTTTTTGCCACGGACTAGCTACCCTAGCGGGCATGACAAGTTCATTAGTAAAGAATTCGCCGATTCCGGGCATATTACTTCCACTTCCAACTACAAGTAATTGTTCAAGTTTTCGGTCGTCGCTAATTCGTTCGTTATAGTAGCGCATTACCTTGCGTATCTCGGTCAAAATTCGTTTCAGGCTTGGATCTAGCGCTTCTTTGATTTTTTGTTGTCTGGCGCCTGCATTTAGGCCGTTTAAGACCTTCAGTTGATGAGCATTTTCGAGTGCAATATTTAGTTTCTTGGCAATATCTAATGTAAAGGTGTTGCCGCCAATCGCTAACCCACCTGTGACTCGAATATTACTATTGTCGAGAACTGCAATGTCAGTACTAGCTGGCCCGATATCGACGATTACGCTTGGTAAATGACCGTCCTCGGTGTTTGTTAGTAGTCTAGCAACGGCACTAATGCCCGGCTCAACCATGCCGACAACCATACCTGCGCTTTCGGCAGCAGCTACGCATTTATCAATAATTGTTCGCGACACTGCGCTCATCAATACAGTTATTTCTTTTTTATTGCGCTCGATGATTTCGTAGTCAATATATAGTGTCGAAGCCGGAATAGGGATGTATTGGTCTACTTCTAATTCAACCGCATCTTTTAGGGTTTTTTCAACCGCGACAGGTAAATTAAACGTTCTGGAGTAACTCCTCGCAGTTGGGATTCCGATAACAACATGGTTACTGGGGAGAGAGCCGACAATTTTTTCCTTAAGTAGTGCTTGTATGTTTTCGGCTAGATACGTGCTGTCACCCTCTAGCGACTCTTTGACTTTGATGGGCTCAAGGTCAACCGAGCCGTAACCAAGTACTAACCAACGTCTAGCGTCGATAGACATAACCTTAATACCAGTGTTGCTGATATCAAGTCCAATAATCGGTTTGTCGGTATAAAATAATTTTGCCATGATGCCCACTGGTGATACTACAGATTATTATAGCATGAGCATAATTGGTTGTGGTAATTATTTAATACTTTGAGCAAGTCCAGCGATCGGCACCATAACACTGGCTGCAATTAGCCCCACCATACCACCCATGATGACAATCATGACCGGCTCGATAATCGAACTTACGCTCTCGATTGCAACATCAACTTCTTCTTCGTAAAATTCGGCAACCTTTACCAGCACCGTGTCAGTTTGACCAGTTTCTTCACCGACAAGTAGCATCTGAGCCACTATAGGTGGAAAAAGCGGGTTGGTAGCAATTACTTTCGATAGAGATTTGCCGTTTTTTACCTCTTTGGCGGCTTCAACCAAGGCTTCTTCAAAAATCGCATTACCAAGTGACCGAGCTGTTACGTTCAAAGCCTCTAACACTGCAACACCGGCGCCCATAAGTGCTGAAAAAGTACGTGCGAACCTAGCTACGGCGACTTTTATAACGATGGTTTTGACAGCTGGCATTTTCAGTACAAAATAATGAAACTGTCGTCGGCCTTTCGGTGTTTTTATATAGCGAATTACCGCATAAATACTTCCACCAATTACGATTAGTACAATATACCAAAATGTTGAGATAAAATGGCTAATCGCCAGCATCATTAGTGTAATTGCCGGAAGCTTTGCGTCTGGTCCTCCAAGATCAGACAGAATATTGCCGATTTGGGGTATGACAAAGAACATTAACCCAAAGAAAGCAAGTATAGTTATACATATCAAAACAGTTGGATAGGTCATGGCGCTTCGTACTTTTTTACGAATCGTCGTGTTCTTTTCTTGTTGCATAGCAAGACGCTTCAAAATATCATCCAAAATTCCAGCTGACTCACCGGCTCGGACCATGTTTACATAAACATCGTTGAATGTGTTTGGGTATTTTGCCAGGGCATCACCAAGTGTTGCTCCAGCCTCAATGTCGGCAATTGCAAGTAGCAATATTTTCTTTAGGGCAGGGCTTTCGTCCAGATGCCCAGTTAAAGAAGTCAATGCTCTAAGTAGTGGTACGCCAGCGCCAACCATAGTACTAAGCTGTCTAGTGAAGATAACTAATTGGTCGGGCTTAACACGGTTACTGCCGAATATATTAGAGAAATCAAATTTTAGTTTTGATCCTGAGCGTGATTTAGCTGCTTATAGGCT
>DAOMNR010000004.1:13877-19288 GCA_035443865.1 Candidatus Saccharimonadota bacterium
AACTGGGCGTAGGCCTTGTTTAACTAATGCTGCAATTGCAGCCGATCTATCGGGCTGGTCGATAGTTCCGTTGACTGAACCACCTTTTCCATCGGTTGCTATATAAGAAAAATTAGTCATGATTATTCTTTGGATACCCTGAACACTTCTTCGATTGTTGTCTCCCCGCGCAGAGCCTTTATTAATCCGTCGGTTTGAATAGTAATCATTCCGTCTAAGATTGCCTGATCTTGCAGCTGCGTACTGGTTGCTCGAGCCACAATTAATTTTTGCATTTCAACAGTGTTATTTAGTACTTCATAAATACCAATTCGGCCCTTATATCCATCAAGGGCACCGTCGGCATCATCGTCTGGATTTGCACGCCACAAAGTTTTAATGCCGTTTTCGTCTGTACTGAGAGGGGTATCGCCGCCGACGCCGTCAGCTGCTGCTTGTTTTTCAAGTTCGTGAATGTATTTAAAGTCTTGTCCAGGCCTTAGGTTGAACATCTTGATAACTATTTGTTTTTCTTCTTCGGTTGGAGTGTAGCTGACTCTAGTTTCGTGTCGCAATCGTCGGACGAGTCGCTGACCGACCACGGCCTTGACTGTACTGGCAATCAAAAATGGCTCTATGCCCATGTCAAGAAGCCGCGGTAGACACGTGGCAGCGTTGTTGGTGTGCAATGTGCTAAACACCAAATGTCCGGTCAACGCGGCCTGAACGCCCAGATCTGCTGTCTCGCTGTCGCGGATCTCACCAATCATTATGATGTTAGGGTCTTGGCGTAGTAGGGCCCTTAGGCCATTAGCAAATGTCATGCCGGCTTTGGAGTTGGTTTGGGTTTGATTAACACCAGGAATTTTATACTCGACTGGGTCTTCGACTGTCGAAATATTCACGTCAGGTGTGTTAAGTATCGACAGGGCGCTAAATAAACTTGTTGACTTACCGCTACCTGTCGGGCCGGTCACCAAAATCATACCATTTGGTTCAGTTAGCGATTGTTGCATACTTCGCAAAGACTTACCCCAATACCCGAGTGATTCAAGTGACACAGCCTGGTTTGATTCGTCTAAAATACGAAGGACTACCTTTTCGCCATCAGATACGGGCAGGGTACTTACACGGAGCGCGTATTGACGACCGCCCACTTTGATTTTGAATCGTCCATCTTGCGGTACACGCCTTTCGTCGATCTTTAGGTTACTAAGAATTTTGATACGACTAATCAAGGCGCCTAGTACGTTACGCGGCAAACGGTTAACTTCCTTTAATACGCCGTCGATGCGATATCGTACCTGAACGAATTCTTCGCGTGGTTCGATATGAATATCGCTGGCATGTGACCTAATTGCATACTCAAGTAGTAAGTTTACAGTTTGGGCAATAGGTGAGTCTTCGGCAACATCCTCATCAGAAACAGTTTCATTTTCGGTATTATCGGCTCGCTGAATATCGATAACTTCGTTAAGCTCTTGGTTAACATCGCCGCGATAGCTTTCGAGTGTCGATAAGATATTTTCATGAGGCGCAATATATATTTTAGTGTTTGCACCGAGTTGTTTTTCGATGAAGTTAACTGCCAAAACGTCGTCTGGGTCGTCCATTGCAAGGTGTTGAACACCGTTTTCATCGACTTTGAATAGAATTGCGTTATATTGTCTAGCGATGCGTTCGGGGATTTTGTTTAGTATGTCACTAGGTATATCGCGCGGATCAAGTTCAATATATGGAATTTGCGCATAGTCGGCAAAAGCTTTGGTTAGGGACTTTTCGTTTACGATTTCGTCTTGGATGGCCAAATCTTGCAGGGGGCGCCTTGAACGAACACCTTCTTCTTTTAGGGCATTAACCTGCTCGGCAGTAGCCACACCACTGCGTACGAGCAACTTTTCCATCGTGACATCTGAAATACGCATACTGCTTATGGTCCATTGTAAATGACCTTAGGCAAAAGCGCTAGACGTTAAGGCTTGTCTTTGATCGGTGTGGCTAATTGGTCTGATTGAATTACAAAACAATGAAGACCCGAAGCTGCGTAAAAGTTATATTCGCCCAAGTAACTATCGTTTAGTGGTTGTTTGTCGACATCTTCAGCATAATAGGTTGGGTAAAACTGATTTTCATCACTGGCGGTTTCGAAAGTTGCGCAAAGTTCATAAGTCGACGATGACTTTAGTGTATAAGTGATGTCGGACTTGGTGACTAATGATTTTGCATCGGCTGCCGATGGCAGGACGCCAGTTTTAGCGACTTCACTTTTGATGGCGTGTGCAGTCTTGACTAATTCAGCCCTAACTGTCTCATCATGTTTAGCAGGTCCGAGTTGTAGTAGCGACAAAACAAATAGTGTGCCCATTAAAACTGCAAATGCCGGTAGTGCAATCAGTAGAACTACTTTGCGGACTTTGGCCATATTTGGAGCTGCAAAAGTTGCAAAACCATAAACTACTAACGTCACCGTAAATAGAACAAGTGTTAAGGTTGATGCTACGATTACGCTGACGTGCGCACTAGTAACCGCGCTAACCACTAGGGTAATTGCAGAAATCATTGCCCCAATACTTGCGAGGCAGATTGTGATAATTGACCAGACTTTATTTGGAATGGTTTTGGGGTTACGGCGTACTTGACGAAGAAAAAGCACAAAGAAAACTACGTATGGAGTAAATGTAACTAATGTTACGGCGATCAGTGATGCCAGGGCAGAAGTTGAAACGTTGGCCCCAAATAACGATGCGGTGACTAGGGAGATTGATACTGATGATGATCCCAAAAAGAACCAAAGTAAAACATGATGCAGGGCTGACTGGAGGTGTCCAGTTGAATGTATCGCGGAAGTTTTTGATGGAGGTTTTGGGACCGACAAATCTGCCATAGCTTGGTTAATTTCGTTGTCATCCCAACCTTCGTCCTGCAGAGTTTGTTTGATGCGTTTGTCCGAGATCCCTTTTTCGCGAGCCTTGCTTACGTAAGAGTCTAAACTTGCCATATTCCTCCTTGATTTTGGGTTAATTATAGCATAAGCACGTATTGCCGATAGCTAGCAATAATTTTCAATTTTCAATTTACAGTTCACAATTAATTACCAGTTCACAATTTACAAAGTATGTTGAGCAAACTTGAACCTTGGAAATTGGAAACTATCTGAAAACTGAAAACTGAAAATTATCTCTCTATTCCTGTTATAATTACATCGATGATAATAGAGGTCCATAGCGAAGATGAAATGAAGTTGTTTGGTGAACGGTTCGCCACGTCACTTCGTGGTGGCGATGTGGTTGAGTTGATTGGCGATGTTGGTGCGGGTAAAACCACACTTACCAAAGGAATCGCTAAGGGTCTAGGCGTCGATGAAGATGTCCAGAGTCCAAGTTTTACAATCAGTCGAGTTTATGAACTATCAGATAATAGAAAACTTGCTCATTATGACTTCTATCGATTAAATGATGCAGGCATAATGCTAGATGAGCTTAGCGAAACCATGGCTGATCCTGATGTAATTACGGTGATTGAGTGGGCCGACGTTGTGTCTGGTGTTTTGCCCGAAAACAGAGTTTCGATAAACCTGTCTAGTCCATCTGAAAACATCAGAACTCTAACTATTACTGGGTCGCCAGTTAGAAAGAGAGGGCTATGATTTTACTACTTGATACCAGTACACCGATTTGTAAGTTTACATTGGTTGAGGGCGATAACAGGAGTTTAGAAGAATGGCAAGCCGACAGAAGATTGGCACGTGATTTATTAAAGCAGCTGATAGCATTCCTAGACACGAATAACTGTAAAATATCTGATCTAACGGGGCTGGGCGTATTTATGGGCCCAGGTAGCTTTACAGGACTACGAATTGGTTTGACTGTTTTAAATACGATTGCTGATTCTGAAAACATCCCGATTGTTGGCGGCAAAGGCGAGGCTTGGGAAGAGGAAGTTTTGGCCAAGTTATGGTCTGGACAGGATGACAAAATTGTTCTGCCTTTTTATGGAGCCGGTGCTCGCATCACAAGTCCAAAGAAATAGCTTGCACGTATGGCAACAAAAGGGCTACTATATAAGTAGTCCATTCGGACTCTTAAATAATTTTGAAAACACCGCAGGGGCCTTACGAGCTTTTGATACAAAGAATTTCTGCGTAACTCTGTATAGATTTCAGGGGCCAGTGCGAGGGAGGAACAAATATGTTAGAGGGTATTATAGCCGCTATCGTTGGGGCTTTTATTGGCGTAGGTGGAACAACAGTTTATGTTCGTCAGCGTCATGCAGTTAGCAAAAGTAAGCTGGACAAAGAAGTAGCAAATGCAAAAACTAAAGCCAGCGAGATAGTACTTAAAGCCAAAGACGAAGCCTTGGCACTGGTTGACGAGGCTAAAAAAGAAGAGTCAAATCGTCGCAAAGAATGGCAAAAAACTGAATCACGCCTAGCTGATCGCGAGACTAATTTAGATCGTAAATTGGATGAAATCGATAAACGTAACGAAAAATTACGTGAGTCAGAAGTTGAAGTCGAATCGCTCAAAGATGAAATTCGTGAAATTCGCAGCAAGCAGCAAGAAAAACTAGAAAAGATTGCGAAACTAACCAAGGCCGATGCAGCTGATAAGTTAATGCAAATGACGGAACGCGACATTAAACAAGACATGTTGGGTCTTGTTAACAAATTGCAAAACGACGCCAAAGAAACGGCCGAAGAAACAGCTCAAACAATTCTAGTTACGGCGATGGAGCGCATGTCGTCAGAGGTTACTGCCGAACGTACGGTCACGGCAATTAAACTGGCTGATGAAGAAATGAAGGGGCGAATTATCGGTAAAGAAGGTCGTAATATCCAGGCCTTGCAGCGCGCCACGGGTGTCGATATTTTGGTTGACGACACCCCAGGTATGATTATCCTTAGTTCGTTTGATCCTATTCGTAGGCAAGTCGCCAGGATGACACTCGAGATGTTAATGAAAGACGGCCGAATTCATCCCGGACGTATCGAAGAAGTTGTCGAAAAAGCCGAGAAGGAGTTAGATAAAGAAATCAATCGAGCAGGCGAGGATGCCGCACGCGAAGTTGGTGTAGTTGGCATTCCAAAGGAAATGATCCGACTACTTGGTGAATTAAAATTCCGAACAAGCTATGGTCAGAACGTTTTAATGCATAGCACCGAGATGGCGCACCTATCTGGGTTAATTGCCGAAGAAATTGGTGCTGATGTGCGCATTACCAAAACCGCTACGTTATTACATGATGTAGGCAAGGCAGTCACGCACAAGATGGAGGGTAAACACCACCATATCGGAGCAGAACTAGCTCGTAAATACGGAATGAGTGACGAAATTGTACACGCAATTGAAGCACACCATGATGATGTAGAAGCCACAACGGTAGAGGCATTGGTTGTAAGGGTATGTGATGCACTGTCAGCCGCTAGACCAGGT
>DAOMNR010000005.1:0-4882 GCA_035443865.1 Candidatus Saccharimonadota bacterium
ATTAGTCCGTGTTCGGTAATTAACTCAGAAATACCCTGAACACCCTGACGTAAAACGTCATCAGCAATCTTGAAAGTTTCAAGCAGTGGCGTTCGACGATCGATGGTTTGTAACAATCTGTCGTTTGGAATTGTAATTAGCGTATCGACTTGGCGGCCTAGTTGAGCGATCGCCCATTCAGCATTTTGACGACGTTTTTCACCTTCAAAACTAAATGGTTTAGTGGCAACACCAACATCTAAAATCCCTAAATCACGTGCAACTTCGGCTACGATATAGCCTGCGCCACTTCCAGTTCCACCACCAGCACCAATGGTTACAAACACCATGTCAGCGCCAGTAAGAGCTTCGCGAATTTCGTCGCGTGATTCATTAGCAGCAGCTTCTCCAGTTGATGGATCAGCACCAGCACCTAAACCGCCAGTTGTGGCGCGTCCTAGATGTAGTTTGATGTCAGCTTTGCTGTTATGCAGAGCTTGCGCGTCTGTGTTCATCGCAATAAATTGAACGCCAGTTAAGCCAGCATCTTTCATGCGGTTAATGGCCGACCCACCGGCACCACCAACACCTACAACTTTGATGCTGGCAAACGTTTGTATGTCGCTTGGTTTTACTTCAGGCATGTATCTGTGATCTCCCAATATTCGTATTCATAGTCTAGTATAACACTAGCCAAGCGAAAAATGCTATGACTTGAATCGGTCCATAAATCGGCCAATTGCACCTGCGCCCGATTTAAGCGCACCTTTACCAGATTTCTTTGAGGTTCGTTTATCAACAACCGAAGCGGTGTCAGAATCCATCAACATCAAACCAATAACAGTTGCAAATTGTGGCTTTTCGATGTCATCAGCCACACCACCATAGCCTGATGATTTGCCAACTCTGGCAGCAAGGCCTAGTGATTGTTTGGCGTACTCAGCGATGCCCTTTAGGTTGGCTGTTCCGCCGGTCAGTACAACTCCGCTTGGTAATTTACTGGCACGGCCCGCTTTTTTGAGTTCGTTATTAATTGCGTCGAACATCTCTTCCAAACGCGCCTCGACAATTTCGTCGATTTCGTCAGTCTGAAATGTCAAAATATTGCCGTCATGTTTGAGACTGACACCCGATGCATCACTACGAGCAATTGCGTTAGCGTGTTCTAGTTTAAGTTTCTCGGCGATTTCTGGATCTGTTTTAAGCCCAATTGCCAGGTCATTAGTGATATTAATTCCACCGACTGGGATAACGGCCGCATACTGCAGGTCGCCCTCTTCGTAAATCGCAACCGCAGTAGTTGCCCCGCCAATATCAATTAACGCAACTCCGTTTTCAATTTGAGATTCCGTTAAAACCGCTCGGGCTGCAGCGACACTAGCGACAATAATCGATTTAGGCTCAACTTTGGCGGTTTCGGTCGCTTTTTGCAGGTTCACTAGATGTGGCACTAGCGCCGAAACAACGTGTGCATCAACCTCTAACCGAGTACCCGTCATTCCGACTGGATCTTTGATATTATCCTGTCCGTCCAATTTATAGACGTGAGGGACAACATCCAAAATTTCGCGATTAGCTGGCACTTTACCGAGCGTCGCCACCTCTTCAATTCGCAGTAAATCATCTTGATTAATCTCGTGATCAGCTGCCCCGACCGCGATCATACCATCAGCGTGAGTGCTAAGAATATGCGCACCGTTAATACTAATTGTCGCCATATCTACCTGGTAACCGCTCATTCGTTCGGCTTCACCTAGCGCATCGTCGATAGCTTGGGCTGGACCAGCTAGATTTACTACATTTCCTTTGCGCATTCCACTGTTGGTGGCACTTCCGACACCAACGATTGTTGGAGCACCAGTAGAAGCGTCTATGTGACCGACTACACATCTAACTGTTGTTGTACCGATATCAATTCCGACAGCGTAACGTGAGGTTTCTTGCATAGTATGAGTATATCGCTTATGGACAAAGTTGCAAAGTGTAAAGACTTAAAAAATAATTAATTTAAAGTTGTGTTAAAACTTCCACGCCGTCTTCGGTAACCAAAACGGTGTGTTCAAAGTGTGCCGATATACTACCGTCGCGCGTTCGAATCGTCCAATTGTCTTCGTCAGTTTTAATTCGTTCACCACCAAGTGTTGCCATCGGCTCAATCGCAATCGTATCGCCGGGCACTAACAAAACACCTGTGCCACTGTGACCATAATTAGGAACTTCGGGAGCTTGATGCATCTCGTGGCCGACACCGTGACCTACAAGTTCTCGAATAATTCCAAGTTTTCCCTCTGATAACACTTTTTCGATCGCTGCGCCAATATCACCCGTGTGGGTTGGGCCCTTTATGGCATCGATTCCAGCCAGCAAACTGCGCTCAGTGAAGTTTAAAAGGTGCTTTTTAACGCCAGTCGGCTCTTCGCCGACAACCATCGTAAAGGCACTGTCGGTTTTCATATTTTTGTACGTAATAACCAGGTCAAAACTAACTACATCGCCGCGTTCAAATACGTAGTCGGTCGGTACGCCATGAACAATCTCGTCGTTTGTTGAGATGCAAATAACACCAGGGAAATTAACTTCGCTTGTTTTGTAGGTAGCGATCGCGCCGAATTTATTAATTTCATTTTCTACCCAAGTATTAACTTCACGTTCAGATATTCCGACTTTAACGATTTGTTTTAGACCGTTAAAAATAGTGGCAAGTATCTTGCCGCCTTCGCGCATAGCGTCGATTTCAGCAGGCGTCTTTATACGAGCTTGCATGCCTGTAGCTCTTCGACAATTCGGTCGTGAATTTGCCCAACCGTACCGGTGCCATCAACATGGACAATATTAATATTTTGTTCTGTTAGATAACTTAGGATTGGATAAACTTCTTGACGATAGACGCTAAGGCGCTCTTCGATTGCGTCAATGTTATCATCTGCTCGTCCACGTACTTCTAGGCGCTTCATTAATTCATTTTTTGGAACTTCTAGAACAATTACTAAATCGATGGCTTTGCCGTGATCCGGTTGGCTAGCAACCAACCATTTAGCTTGAGCAAGCGCACGAGGCCAACCATCTAGAATTACCTGCGAAACATTTGTGGCACGTTTCAGGGCATCACCCATAATATTGTTAACGATACTATCGTCGATTAACACACCCTCCTTCATTTGTCGCATCAAGTCCATATCGCCAGTCTCACGTAGCAATTGACCTGCGCTTAACCATCGCCAACCCTGGCGGGCAGCAAGTATTTGGCCTTGTACACTCTTGCCAGATCCAGCCGGACCAAAAAATATAATCATATATTAGCCTTTCGGCTAGTGAATATGGTAGTAGGAAAATGGAATATGGCGTTAAAACTTAGCATTATACCTGTAGTATACAGAAACCTCATACTATATTCCAAATTCCAACTTCAATATTCTAACTTAGCGCGTTTTTAACAAGTTTAGCTATAATTGCACCGTCAGCAGAACTACCAAGTTCTTTTTTGACAGCCCCAATAACCTGACCCATAGCGCTAGCATCTGAGACACCCAGACTACTAATAACCCTTTGCACAGTTGCTTCAATATCGGCTTCCGATAGCTGGGCTGGTAGATAATCACTAATTACTTTTAATTCTTTACGTTCGTTTTCGGCTAGTTCTGGTCGTCCAGCGTCGTCATAAATTAGCGCACTTTCGTTACGCTTTTTTACCTCTCGGGCAATCAGCTGCTCAATAACAGCGTCGTCTAAACCTTCGTCACGCTTGCCTTTGGCAACCTCTTCGTTCAAAATTACAGCTTTTAGCCCGCGCAAAACCTCGCCCTTAAAACGATCGCCGCCCAGAAGAGCGGCTTTTAAATCATCGTTAATTTGATCTTTTAGAGCCACGATTTAACGTAGTCCTAAACGAGCTTTGTTTAGTTTGTCTGCTTTGCGCTCTTTGCGAATAATCGCTTTAGCGCGACGCTCAGGTTTACTGAGTGGCTTTGCAAATCGCATCGAAGCTTTGGCCTCTGCGAGCACGCCACTTTGCAAAACTTTGCGGTTGAAACGACGAATAATATTTTCGTTCGCTTCGCGTTCATCTTTTCGGGTTACTTGTACCATATCTGTCACATTGTAACAGAGAGGAGTAACCTATGCAAGATTAATTATGTTCAATATGTATTAATCGACCCTCAACTGAGCGACGGCCGTTCCATTCATTGATATCTGGATGGTACCAAACATCAACCGTCCGACCCGGTTCAACAAAAAAGTCTGGTGGCGCGCTGAAAGCCAAAAATTGCATCGTTTTGCCAGCTTGATCCTTCAGTTCAAGTTTGACGTGTTGGCCATCGGCGCCCATTTTGCGAACATTAACAACTAATAAATTCTGGCTCTTTAAAATTGGCTGTGAGTTGCCGTTACCGAACGGTTCAAGAGTAGCTATTTGATCTACCAACTCCTCTGTAACTTCGGCTAGTTCGGCGGTTGCATCAGAGTTAGGTAAAAGCAGCTCGGCCTGATTTTTTAGATTTAGGCTGTCGTAAAATTCATTTACTTTTTTACGGAACGCATCGATATTTTTGGATGGCATTGTGACGCCAGCTGCTAGTTTGTGTCCGCCGCCATTTGTAATTATTCCTTTTGCGGCTTTGATCGCGTCGGCCGCACTAAAATCACCGAAGCTACGCGCCGAACCCTTGGCGTCGTCGCCCATTTCTTGCAATACGAAAGCTGGTTTTTTATATTTCTCTAACAATTTCGCGGCTACAATCCCGACAATACCGTGATTCCAGTTAGCTCCACTGACGACCAGCACCGGGTCGCTGTCTAGCTTATCCGCCTGCAGGCAGGCCTCTTTGAATATTATGCTTTGATCAGTTCGACGAGCAATATTTAACTCTTCTAGTTGATTGGCTTTCTCAAACGCTGATTTAAT
>DAOMNR010000005.1:4914-18177 GCA_035443865.1 Candidatus Saccharimonadota bacterium
CTAGTGCATACGTTGCAGTTTCTAGTCGCCCAGCTGCATTCATGCGCGGACCCAGGCCAAAACCTAATGACCTAGCAGTAATCGCACCGGGTTCAATCCTAGCCACCGACATCAAAGCCCGTAATCCCGGACGCCTGGTTTGAGATAAAACCTGCAGGCCGAAATAAACAAAAGCTCGGTTCTCATCAACCAAAGTAACTACGTCACAAACTGTTCCAAGCGCCACTAAATCCAGCAGCCACTTCTCCTGGCCAAATGGCAAACCATCTAGCCTGGTTTGCAAAGCTTGAACCAATTTAAAAGCCACACCAACACCTGAAATATCTAGGAAAGGATAAAGTTCGGCTATTGGAATTTGGCTACTAGAAGATGGCGATTCAGAACTAGCTGCAGTTAGTTCGGGCCTCAACTTAAGACCAACATAGGCTTCAGGATAATCTGCTAATAACCTCTTGGGATTTATGACAGCTACGGCCGGCGGTTGTTCGTCGGCCACGTTGTGATGATCGGTTACGATGACATCCATACCCAGCTCGTTACTGCGTTCTATCTCGGCATGACTCAAACTACCACAATCCACCGTAATCAAAAGATTAGTTCCATCAGCCGCAATCTTTTCAATCGCATCAACCGTCAGACCATACCCCTCAACAAACCTGTTTGGAATAAACGTATCAATGTTTTCAAACCCGAACGACTTAAATGCGTCAACTAGCACCGTTGTAGCAGTTAAACCATCGATATCATAGTCGCCATAAATCGTTATTTTATCTTGGTTTTCGCGCGCCTTTACCAGACGCTCGACTGCCTGCTCCATGTCGGGCAACAAGAACGGGTCGTGAAGTTTCGAATAACTAGGGTTTAAAAAATCAGCCTTAGACTTAGCATCAAGACCCCTAGAGGCCAAAATTTTATCAAATAACGACATTGTTAGAATTCAGACGATGAACGTTTTGGACGCCCGGCGTGCTGTTGGGACTTGATGACGATACCCTGCAACTCTTTAAAAATTGGGAATTGTTTATTAGTCGAATAGATCTTGGTGTTGCCTTGTTTTTCGCTATTTAAAAAGCCGACTTTTTCTAGACGCTTCAGTTCGCGTTGAATGTTGCCTGGATCTTCTTTGATTAGTTTTGCAAGGCCTCGAACATGTGTTCGGAAATCAGGATATTTGGCGTATACCACCACAATCTTGCGTCGCACCCTGGATGTAATAAAAACGTCTAGCATGTTTCCCTTTTCTTATTCCACGTCACTCACTTCGTTGCTTTTTATTCTACACTTTTTGTATAGTCCGGGTCAACGCCAATTCAACACAATCTGGTTTATTTTAGCGATCGTATCTTCATGAGACGGAATATCATTCTGATTATAGTAGTGGTTTACGCCAAGATAATTATCTTTTACTGACAAAATGTGTAGTTCGTCGGCTAGCATGTGTAACTTATCCACCGATTGAACCGTAGCTACTGGGCTGGCAACGACCAGCCGCTTAATCCGAATGGGCTTCAAAAAGTCGACAGCCACGTCAAGCGACGCACCGCTATCTAACCCATCAGACACCAATATCACTATCCTGTCTCGTAACATATCGTTATTAATTAGACCGCCGTCGCCAAGCAGACGATTTAGTTTCTGAAACGAAATTCTTTTTTGTTCTTCAAGATATCCATGAAACTCACTGGTATACTGTTCAATTTCGCCAGCTGAAAACATTCCGTTATATGTAAAAGCGCCGTCCTGTGACACTCCACCAAAACTCATTCCCTCGCCGGGTATCTCGATATCTTCAATCAAAAGCATCGTCAAAATACAGTGCAGCGCCGCCGCTATTTGCTCACCGACAATAACTGCCCCGTCAGTCAACGCCACCACCGCACAATCTTCATAGCGGTACTTCTCTAATAGTTCGGCTGCCAAGATTTGGCCGGCCTGAGAGCGATTCTCAAAATACATATGTTTAGTTTAGCAGTATACTAATAGATATGCACTACTACGAGGTAGCCCCAAATCAAATTGTACGAGCTGGCAGTTCGGTTTTTACATATTCCAGTAGTGAGCCCGTAGAAATTGGTGCCATAGTAATCATCGAAGTTGGAAAAAAGGAAATGACAGGTGTTGTTATTAGTGAAACCACTAAACCAAGTTATGCTACTAAACCAATATCTAAAGTGATATACGACACCCCCTTGCCCACGCCATTAGTCGAACTGAGTGTATGGATTGCGAAATATTACACCACGCCACTAGCTACGGTTCTACAAAGTATATTGCCGCGCGGAATCACCAAAAAACGAAGGGTTCAAGACGACTCATCAGAGATATATAAACGAAAACGAACAAATATTGTGTTCAATAAAGAACAGTCTGATGTCCTTAAAACCATCCAAAATTCGCAACCTGGCACACTGCTACTGCAGGGAATTACAGGTTCGGGTAAAACCGAAGTTTACATAGAAACTGCCAAGCAAACCATTAATGCGGGCAAATCAGTTATTATCCTCGTACCTGAAATCGCCCTAACGAGTCAAATAATCTCGGAGTTTTCAAACCACTTCAACGACATCATCGTCACCCATTCAAAAATGAGTGAAGCAAAACGACATATTGCGTGGCAAACAGCACTGCTAGCAACTAAACCCATGGTTGTAATCGGGCCAAGGTCTGCACTATTTATGCCTCTTAAGGATGTGGGTGCAATTGTTATTGATGAAGCCCACGAGCCAAGCTATAAACAAGAGCAATCTCCACGTTATTCAGCGTTACGCGCCGGTACAATGTTAGGTAGATTCCATAATTCTTTGGTTATCTTTGGCAGCGCCACACCATCAATTGCCGACAGCTACCTAGCGCAGCAATCCGATCGGCCTGTCCTAAAGCTAACTAATCCCGCCAGAAAAAACACCTCTCCACCATCAGTTAGTTTAATCGACATGACAAAACGCGATAATTTATCTAATCATCGATTCCTATCAAAACAGCTAGTCGAACAGATTAGCGAGACGCTAGAATCCGGTAAACAAACCTTGCTGTTCCACAATAGGCGTGGTAGCGCTAGCACTACGCTCTGCAAAGATTGCGGTTGGACCGCAAACTGCCCTAATTGTCATCTGCCACTAACTCTCCACTCCGATAATTTCAATTTAACCTGCCATGTCTGTGGCTTCAAAGACAAAATCCCAACCTCATGTCCAGTATGCGGATCAGCCGATATTATCCATAAAGGCGTAGGTACGAAATTAATCGAATCCGAACTGCGCAAAATCTATCCCAAAGCCAATATTGCCCGCTTTGATGCTGATAACTCCGAGATAGAAAACGTAAACGCCAGATATAAAGAGCTTTATGAGGGTGATATTGACATAGCAATCGGCACACAGGTTATCGGCAAAGGGCTAGACCTACCACACCTACGGACTGTTGGTGTTATTCAAGCTGACGCTGGACTATCCCTGCCCGACTTTGCGTCTAGCGAACGAACCTTTCAATTGTTAGCTCAAGTTGTCGGCCGAGTTGGACGAAACGAACATGCTACCAATGTCGTTGTTCAGACCTATCAGCCAACCAACCCAGCAATTAAATATGGTTTAATTCAGGATTATACAAACTTTTACGAATTCGCCATCGCCGAGCGAAAAAAAGGTTTATATCCGCCATTTACATTCCTACTAAAACTAACCTGTGTATACAAAACTGAATCAGCTAGCATAAAAAATTCGAAATCATTAGCAAATGAACTAAGGTTAAAACTAGACGAGTCCGTCAAAATCCTTGGACCCACGCCGGCGTTTTACGAACGGCAACACGGAACATACAGATGGCAAATCATCCTAAAAAGCCCAAAACGTGAACTATTAATTGACGCAATGAAACTAGTACCCAAGACAAACTGGCAATCTGAGCTGGACCCTAGCAGTCTGCTGTAATCCGCGTTAACTACAAGGGTTGATATCTGGTATAATGTCATAAATGACCAAAGAAGACATAATAACACTGCCCAACCCAAGTCTGAGGCAGAAATCTGGCAAAATACGTATCGTTGAAGCGGACACGCTTAGATTAGTTGATGACATGGTTAAGGCCGCTACTGACTGGGAAGACTCGCGACCACACGAAATTAGCGCCGCTCTTGCGGCTGTTCAAATCAACGCCCTAAGCCGTGTAGTTATTATCCGTAGCGACTTTGATGATAAGTCCGTGCGTGAATTTACTGCCTTAATTAACCCCGAAATTGTAAAATTTGAAGGTGAAATTATAAAAGATTACGAAGGCTGCCTGAGTGTAAGTGGCGTGTATGGAACTGTTCCTAGGTACAGTAAAATTAGAGTTAAGGCGCTCGACATTGATGGCAACGAAGTCCGTTTCAAAGCCGACGGCTTTTTGGCACGAGTAATTCAACATGAAATCGACCACACGAATGGAGTTGTTTTTATTGATCATATCCGTGATGATCACGACGCCTTTTACAAATTGGACGACAAAGGCGAGCTTCAACCATTAGACTACGACAAGCACATCAAAGATAATAAAACCTTATGGACATAACACTCAAAAAAACCTCTGACGACAAACAACCGATAGTATTTTTTGGTACCGAAGACTTTAGCTTAGAATCATTAAAAGGATTGATTAAATCAGGTTACCAAGTAGCTGCGGTGGTGACTAAACCCGACAGCAAAAAAGGTCGCGGTCAAACCATAAGCCAACCCGCTGTTAAAAAGTTAGCCACTGAACATAAAATTCCCGTCTGGCAGCCCAATAAAATAGCCGAAATAACCGAAGACATCAAAAAACTCGATCATCCCGCCGGAGTACTAGTGAGTTTTGGCAAAATTATTCCTAAATCAATCATTGAATTGTTCAAACCGGGTATTATTAACGTTCACCCATCCCTGTTACCGGCATATCGAGGGCCATCACCAATTGAATCTGCTATCGCAGAAGGATTACATAAAACCGGTATTACAATCATGCAGCTGTCCGCCAAAATGGACGCTGGACCAATCTATGGACAACTAACCTATCACCTTGACGGCAAAGAAACGCGACCGGAACTATATGAAACTATGGCTCGGGCGGGAACTGCCACACTGCTGTCACTACTACCTTCAATTTTGGATGGTACCTTGAAGCCAAAACCTCAAGATGAAAGCCTGGCGACATACTGTAAACTCTTAGACAAACAAGACTCATGGTTAAAACCCGACGAACTGTCCGCTAAGTCAGCCGAACGCCGAATTAGAGCTCATCTTGGTTTTCCTAGGTCTAAAATCAAAATTGATGGTCAAGAAATTATTATCACCAGCGCACATGTTGCAGATTCAAAAACGACACCCTTAGATGTCGAATTTAGCGATGGCAGTATTTTATCAATCGATAAATTAATCGTACCGAGTGGCCGAGAGATGTCCGCCAAAGATTACCTAAACGGCCTCAAGCAGTCTTAATCAGTTTTACCGAGTAACTTGTCGCGATTAGCGATGACTTCGCGCTTAATCTCTTCTAGAACCGAAGCGACTACATCACGATAATCGGGACGATTAACCTCTAGCCATTTAGTAGCGGCATATTCTGCTTTCAGGGCTGGGTCATTAACATCTAGTCCCGAGGCTTGTTGGATTTTTTGGAATGATTGATCGTTTCCATAGTCGGGTGCGTGTTGCGCTAACCAAGGTGTAATCACATCTTCCTTACGGTCAATGATTGCTTCAAACTCTTCGAGTTGAGCATCGCTCATACCATCCGACAATCTTGTACCAACACGTAGCTCTAATTCATCATATATGTGCTGCAAAAAAGGTTTCTTTTGGTCCTCGGGCAAATCATTAAGCCCAATGTCTGCTAAAAATTTATCGTCTAATTGAAACATATTCTTATTATAGTACTAAAGTTCAGAACAACCAAAAACTCTATGCCTTTCCGCTAACCTGTTTTAACTCTTGCTTAACTTGCTCTTTAACCTGCTCGAGTATTGAACCGAATGTTGGAATGTTCATCTCGAACCATTTGGTATATGCATAAAGTTGCTCGACTGTTATATCGTCCTGCGACCCGACTCTCTGGCTAAATTGCGTGAATTCGTTAGAGCCGTCATAGTGAGGAAGGTTCCTAGACAACCAATCCTTAGCAAACTCCTGTGACTCGCCAATACTCTCTAGTTCTGATTGCAAAAAATCGTTTAAATCATCGGCTACAGCGATGAAGACTTTATTTTTTATCGACTGTTCAATGCCCGCAACCAATTGGTCACGTGCTTCTTTTGGCATCGTTAGGATGCCAATCTCTTCCATAAATTTATCGTCTATATCAAACATTTATTTCTCCTTATATTTTTACTTTATTAGTCTATCTACTAACCCTCAGTGGCTTCTGGCGTCGACGCTCTATATCACCTACTAGTTTAGCGACACTGTCACCGACTAATGACGCAGACCCTGCAGTTGCTATTGTCCACGGCCAATTAATCTCACTTCCATTTACTGTGGTTGTAGTACTAACTGAATGCGACCCCCAGTCGACATTGTTATGTATGGCCTCAAAAATTGAACGAATGCCATCGTTAGAAAGGGCGTCTGCACCAGCAAATGAATGGGTTTGACCTATTACTCCAAAGTCAGGACCAAGAGCATTTTCTACAGCATGAATCAATCCTATGTTCGTAGACCCATCAGACAGCGCAAAGCTATTGCCTTGTCCAACTATATTGTGAGTTTGTAGGAATTGGCTGATATCAATCTTGTTATCGGCAAATAGCTTATCTAATACTTGACCGCTTAACTCCCCTGGGGCAATTTGATGACTTACAACCTCTGACGCACTATTAGGTATTTCAACTGATGTCGTTACGTCGTGTGACGTTATAGTATCAATATGAAGCGAACCAGCCATCGCACCTAAGGCTCCGCCAACTATCGCAGCGGTAGTTGTTCTTTTAACGTTCTTGGCGTGATCTTGGTCGGCCGCAGAATCATATTGGCTCATTATCCATGCGGAATATGTCTCAAATGTTTCACGATCTGCAGAATCAAGGTTTGCAGTTAAGTCTTTGGCGGTCTCACCTTGTGACAAATCAACTTCGCGAACAGCACTTCTCTTAGAGCCCTGGCGTTGTAATAACGTGCCTATTGCTGTACCTTTTATTGCACCTAGAGCCGTCCCGGCACTAGCCGCAACCCCGATGGTAATACCTCCAGCGGCTAATCCTATTCCAGTTGCAGCTAATCCTATGCCACCAGCGACCAGCAAGCCTATCTTGATTTTGTTGCCGTGTCTATCCATCCAAGCACCAAACCGACGTAGTGCGCCCTCTGCACCTTTCGTTTCATGTCCATCTACCTTGACGCCGTCTATATGGTCAATGATTTCTTTTTCTAGATTATTATTAGCCTCGAGATAAAATCCCATTGTGGCTTGTCTAATTTGATCCTCAGAGGCGTCAGGATTATGTTCCATAAAATCTGCAAGTTTAGATGTGACATAATCAGTTAAATTCTTGGCAACTTCTTTGCCCTCTGCCTCTAATTTCTCTCGGCCTTCAACGGTAGACATTAAATTTTTGCGTTGTGCATATAGCTCAGGGTAATTACCAAAACTAAGCTCAGTTGTCGGACCTTTTTCGCCGCCACCCTCTAGTTCATCTCCAGTCAACTCTCCTGCAGCCCCGGAAGCGTTAGCATTGGCAACAAGCTCCGCATAACTAACATAGTTTATCGAACCATCCTCTGTTTCGACGCCAAATATCATATATTCTTCGTTATCTAGCTCTATTACGGCAGATATATTCCCCGTAACGATATCACTCCGTTTGTTTTTATATGTGACTCTATCCCCAATGTTCAATTTAACTTCAGCCTTGGTTTCGGCAGAATCTCCGTCTTTTTCAACACCTTCGGCGCTAACAGTCTCTGTGTTATTTTTTTGATTCCTAAGCGCAAGCATTTTGTCTATAGCCGCATCAAATGCAGCTAATTCGGCGTTAAACTGTTCGTCGGTCCTGTCGGTATCAGCATAGCGCAACCTCTCAGCCTCCGCATCTTCCTCTGTCATTCCAGCGCCTATCTCACGCGTGAACTCTTCCATAAGATTATGCTCAAATGCAGCTTTTATGTCTTCGACTTCAGCCCTATCGCCGAGTTCTTTTGCGTCCGCAGCAAGTTTAATTAGCTCGGTACGGGATTTTGATTCATAGTCTAAATCAGCCTCCTCCCCAGGGTTATTGAGCATATCTAAAATTTCATTTTTTGGTGCTGTTTGCTCCAAATAATCCGCCTGCGAAGCAAACTGACCTGATTTGACGTCACGATGACCTTCACCGTCTCTAATAACCCCATCGTTCGGTCGGTTTTCTAGATATTCTTTATAGTTAACCTCACCCTCATTTGAAGCTACAGAGTCAAATTTACCAAAATTTGTTGCGCCATTAACCTCAATTTGTTTTCTAGCCACCTTCGCCTCTAATAAAGCCAGCTCGTCTCTTTCATCTGGCGGTGTTGGTCTCATGTTCGGTTGCGATTCAGCCTCAATTGACATATGATGCACCTGTTTATGTTTTTTGGTATAACTTATCTAAGCCAAATGATAGCATGAAACCATTAAATCAACAATGTTCTTACAGCTTGCGTTTGACTAGGTCGCGCGTAAAGAATTCTAATTTGTCACCTTCTTGCATTAATAGTTTCTTGGCGATTTTTAGATTGAGGCCGCACATCTCACCTTCAAAAACTTCTTTGGCCTCTTGCTGCTGGCGCTGGACACCAACTACTTCAACCTCGGCCAACTGCTCTTTACCTTCGTCGGTCTTGCGTATAACTCGTGCTAGTAATCCCTTAGTAACTTTACCGCTAGTCACTTCACCACCAGCAATAATCTCATCTTTGAGCGTCCTAAACACACCTTTAACTGTTAGTTTTCCAACTTCTGTTTCTACAACCTCTGGCGCAAGCATTGCCTCCATTGAGTCACGTGCATCATCAAGTAGCTCATAGATAACTTGGTATATTCGAACGATAACTTTATCACGCGCAGCCAGCTGTTTGACGGCTGGCGACAAATCAACATTAAATCCATAAACAATCGTACCTTCATCGGCAGCCAGACGAATATCGTTTTCAGAAATATTACCGACACCACTTCCAATAATCCTAATCGTAATCTCTCCACCAGTGTCGATTAATCTTAAGCTATCAACAACAGACGTCAAAGACCCCTGCACGTCAGCTTTGACTATCACATTAAAGTCCTGAGATTCATGTTGTTGAGTCATCATTTTTAACATGTCCGCCCCAGTAACATTGGTACTAGCTGCGTTTTTCTCATGTTCGATTTTGGCAGCTGCGACCATATGGCGAGCATCTTTTTCGCTTTTTACTATTGTAAATGTGTCACCAAATTGTGGTAACTCTTTGAATCCAGTAATCGTAACGGGTGTCGACGGGCCAGCTTCTTTTAGAGTTTTGCCAGCAAAATCAAGTAGTGTTCGAACTTTTCCATAGGCAGTCCCGGCAACCAAAAAATGTCCAGGCCTTAGGACGCCTTGTTCAACCAACAACCCTACAACTGAACCACGCCCTGTCTCCATGTGCGATTCAATCACCAAACCTTCGGCTGGAGTGTCGATATCGGCTTTTAGATCCTCTAAGTCAGCAACAAGTAAGACCATGTCGAGCAACTTGTCGACACCGTCACCTGTTTTGGCGCTAACTTCAACCATAACAGTGTCGCCACCCCATTCCTCTGGATTCAGGTTATGTTCACTAGCAAGTTGAGCTTTGACGCGAGCAGAATCCGCCGACTCTTTATCCATTTTGTTGATTGCGACAACAATTTTGGCATTAGCTGACTTGGCGAATCTAATCGCCTCAATCGTTTGAGGTTTGACGCCGTCATCAGCCGCCACCACAATAATAACGACGTCAGTTAAGGTCGCTCCGTGTTGACGAAGTGCAGCGAAAGCTTCGTGTCCTGGCGTGTCAAGCAAAGTAATTTTGCGACCAGATCGCTCGGTTTGATAAGCACTAATATGCTGAGTAATACCGCCCGCCTCGTCGTCTGCTGCCTTGGTCTTTAAAATGGCGTCTAGCAAGCTGGTTTTACCGTGGTCGACGTGACCCATAACAGCCACGATTGGAGCACGTGACACAGCGTGATCAGATAGCTCGTGAACCTTACGCTCGACTGTGTCCGAAGTTGTTTTCTTCTCTAGTGCTACGTCTAGGCCAAGTTCCTCTACGATAATTGAAGCAGTTTCAAAATCAAGTCTCTGATTAATCGTGGCGACAATACCGTTTTTGAAAAGCTCTCCAATTAAGTTTGTAACGGGAAGATTAAGCTTTTCGGCTAGCTCTCCTACGGTAATCGAGTTGCTGACAACAATAACTTTCTCAGACATATAGCAAGCTCCTTTCTGCCCGTTAAAATACGGTGTTTATTAGTAAGTGTTAATTTATTTCTTGGTCTTTCCAGCTAGGCTAAGAGAAATTTTACGATTTTCCTTTTCAACCTCTAGAACAACAAAATCTTTGCGTTCATTAAGAGTAAATACCTTTTCTGGATCAGCGTCGTCGCCATCACCTAGTTCACTGACGTGGACCAAGGCTTCAACGGCTGGGCTGATTTGGACAAAGGCGCCAAACGGAGTGATCCGCGTAACAGTTCCTTCAACCTTGTCGCCCGGCTTGAACTTGTCAACTTCGCTCATCCAAGGATCTTCAGACAGCTGTTTAATGCTTAGGCTTAGCCGGTCTTTGTCGATCGCAATAATCTTGGCATCAATGGTTTCACCAACTTTGACATAGTCAGATGGGTTGTTGACTCGTTCCCAGCTGATTTCGCTAATATGAACCAAACCTTCGATTCCATCGACATTTACGAACACGCCGAAGTCGACGACTCCAGTTACAATACCTTTGATACTATCGCCGACTGCGAGTTTCTTGAACCTAGCAGCAAGTCCGTCTTTGACGGCTTCTTTTTCGCTAAAGATTAATTTATTAGCTTTGCGGTCACAGTCTAGAATCCGAACAGTCAATGATTTGCCGATTAACACATTCAAACGTTGCAAAATTTCGTCTTTGTCACTACTGCCAACACGTGGATAGTGTTCAGCTGATAGCTGTGAAACCGGCAGGAATCCGCGAACGCCATCATATTCAACTAATAGTCCACCGCGGTTAGCGTCATATGGGGTAACTTCGATAATGTCACCGGCTTCCATTTTGGCCATAACCTCGTCCCAACCACGATCTTTGGCGGCTTTGCGAAGTGATAATAGTGAGTAACCGTTATCAAGCTCAGTATCAACTACGCTTGCAGTTACTTCGTCACCGATATTTAAGTTACGCGAAAATCCGACTTCACGTCGTGGAACCAGGCCAATCCCTTGCGCCCCTAAATCAATCAGGATTTCATGTTTACGAATCGTCAAAACTGTTCCAACGATTACTTCCCCTTGTGTTATTTGCTTAGCACTATCATTCTCGATAGCGAGCAATTCATCCATTGTTATTGTGGCTTTTGCCATAAGTCTAAGTTAGACTCCTTCCTTAAATTATATATTTCGGGGCGCACATTAAGAATGGCAGCCTCCAAACTGTTCTCTATTGTACCTCAGATAGCGCCAAAGGTCAAAGAGAGTGAGCTAGCTGACGACGCGAATTAATGTAACTAAATACCGCCAAACTAATCAATCCAACCGCAACAAGTTGAACGGCGTTTTGAACAGGGCCAGTTTGGGGAAGTTCGTTAGATGATACTGGAGTGTTCGTGGCCGTGTCTTGTGATTTCTCGGGATCATTAGTAGCCACTTTATCGCCTTCAGACTCGTTGACTGGGGGTTTGGTAGTTTTCGAATCCTGAGAATTATTAGTTTGCTCGTTAATGGTTGCGATAGCGATGTCTTTTCTGGCTTGTTCGCCCCGTTTGGTAACCACGTAAGCTACGCTAGCGACCGCCAAAACCAAAATTACGCTAATTATTACGAAATTTACGACCGAACCACCCTGATTTGTTCGATGTAATTTAACCATTACTTCACCTCTTTTAGATATATAGTTATTATGCATCTATTCCGTCCTCAATGCAACCCCTGTGGCTTTGTGGTACACTATTAATCATGTTAGTAGCAGTCGATACGGGTGGAACAAAAACGCTAGTTGCAAGCTTTTCAGAAGATGGGACTTTAGGCGAACAGACTAAGTTCGCGACCCCTCCAAAACAAGCTGATTATGTCGAAAAACTACGTGAATTAATCACTGAAAAGTACTCTGATCAAGAGGTGGAGGCAATAATAATTGCCATGCCGGGCATCGTAAAAGAAGGTGTGGCTGTTTGGTGTAATAATCTTCGCTGGAAAGACTTCGATGTTAAGTCAGCAATGGCCGGCGTGCTTGGTGACACTCCAATACTGGTTGAAAACGATGCTAATCTAGCTGGTTTATCTGAAACAAGGATACTAAAGGCAATGCCTAGGCAGTCACTATACGTAACCATTAGCACTGGAATCGGCACAGGTATCATTACCGACGGCCACATAGACCCTGCCCTGCGACTAAGCGAGGGGGGCCGGTCACTAGTCGAATTCGACGGTGTTGTACGCGAATGGGAGTCATTTGCATCTGGACAAGCAATCCACAAGGCTTATAGTAAATATGCCCGTGATATCACCAGTAAACAAACCTGGTATCAGATTTCGGATCGAATTAGTCGTGGCTTTTTGGCGATTATACCCCTATTGCAACCCGATATCATAATTATCGGTGGCAGTATTGGAACATACTTTGACAGGTTTAGTAGTGATTTGCAGGGAATTCTACGCGAAAACCTGCCACCTCACATACATTGCCCAACTTTCGTACAAGCTAAATACCCCGAGGAGGCCGTAATTTACGGATGTTATTACTATGCACTCGACAGTCTCGATAATATCTCGGCTTAAACTAGACTTTCCGAGTCTTTCATTCAAAAAAGGTAATAGTTTTGCCTGGTCTCCATCTGAGAACACGGTTTATTACGACGAAGACGGCAAAGATGCAACTTACCTGGTGCTTCACGAGACAGCCCATGGCCTACTTGGTCACGCAAACTACAGCAAGGACATAGAATTAATTGGCATGGAGCGCCAAGCTTGGGAAAAAGCGGCTGAACTTGCCAAAAAATACGACATCACTATTGATGAGGAAACGGTTCAATCTAACCTAGATAGTTACCGCGATTGGCTACATGCTCGTAGCACCTGTCCAAACTGTACTGCTACGGGTGTCCAAGAGA
>DAOMNR010000006.1:0-315 GCA_035443865.1 Candidatus Saccharimonadota bacterium
ACGAAGCTCTCGCACAGATCAGCAAGAAAGCCGACGTACGTGAAATCGTGTTGAACGATCAGCAGTACACCGGCGACTTCTTGGTCTACTCTCTGACTGAAAAGGAGAGAGTGCAGTGCATCGGAACATGGGGTATCAACATCGGAATCGATGGGGATATCACCAAGGGGGATCAACGTATCGCAGGTTTCAACTGTGAAACGCCCCCACCATCGCCACCCACGGCAACACCGCCCCCCGAGCAGCCGTGCGTAACGGACTGCGAAGAGGGTGGGAAGGACACCAACACTGGCGTCACCCGAACCTGGCAGGAAA
>DAOMNR010000006.1:331-17222 GCA_035443865.1 Candidatus Saccharimonadota bacterium
GCGACCGACCCCCATGGCCTTCAGGATGACCCGGCCGCAGACGCTGCAGCAGCTGAAAAAGCTGCAGCAGCCAAAGCTGCCGCCCAGAAGGCCGAACACGACAAAGCCGTCTCTGACGACGTCGTCGTAAACGAGGAAATCCCGGCTGGTCCGGTAACCCTCGACTAACCCCAAGTGGGGTGCGCGGCAATTGCTGTCACGCACCCCGCTACGGGCTTTCTATAGCATAGTATCAATGAGTCCTACTCCTGCTTGTAGCAAGTTATTTTGCTCGCAGTCCTATAGTCCGACACGGACATGCACTTAAACCAAATTCCATTGGTATGTAATGATCTGATTTGTAGCAAATTAACAATATGGCACGATATTACATTTTTTATTTAGTTCGTTTATTTTAATAACTTTGATTTAATCTGCGAGATGAATCAACAAAGGAGAACCATTATGAGTATATACTCACTTATTCGTCGTGCTCCTAAGCGTACAAGCGCCATCGCACTAATGATTGCAGCTGCAATTATAGTACCTTCAACGCTGTTAGCCTGGGGCCCAAGCCGCGACACATACACATATGACGACGCCAACAAGCGCGTATGCCTATCGTCTAACACATCAACGTGTGTGAAGCCAGCACAGCCAGTCTTTAACTCAATTACCAACACGCCACACTACGGCGATGAGCGTAATTTTGTTACCATCAAGTCAACCGACGGTGGATCAGGCACTTCAAGCGCCTGGACTGACGAATTGAATGTCCAAAACAACAAAGAATACTTTGTTCGTATGTATGTTCACAACAATGCCGAGGCTGAACACGTAGCACAGAATGTAACTGCAAAGTTTAACATTCCTACACAAAGCGCAAAACGAATACAGATTGACGGTTACCTATCGTCAACTAACGCTGTTCCTACTGAAGTTTGGGATCAAGCTGTGTTTAATAGCACGAGTAATTTCAACCTACAGTATGTAGCTGGTTCTGCAACCTACACCAACAACAATCTACAAGAACAAACACGTGTGTTTAACTTGCCAGATAGCGTTGTAGGTGATGGTGCTCAACTTGGTTATGACTCAATGAACGGTAATATACCTGGATGTTTCCAATATGCAGGTTATGTCGTATTCAAGGTAAAGGCTGTTACTAGCGACTTTGACGTACAGAAAACAGTCCGTGTAAGTGGCGCTGAAGACAAAACGTTCAAAGAAGATGTTACCGTAAAGCCAGGTGATAAAGTTGATTACCAAATCCACTTTAAAAACACCGGGGGTACAACTCTTAATGACGTAAGCGTCGAAGACAAGCTTCCAGTTGGCGTTAGCTATGTACCAGGTACAACCTACCTATACACTGCTGCCGGTAAAAAGCTTGTTGCAGATGGCGTTACTACAACCGGTATAAATATCGGCGACGCTGTTCCGACAGCCGAAGCGTACATCCGTTTCACAGCCAAGGTTAATGGTGACATCAACTTACCTATTTGCGGCAATAACACTGCTCGTAATACCGTTAAGGTAATCACCGCCGTAGCAACAAAGCAAGACACTGCTGATCTTACGATCAACAAGACTTGCGAGCCAAACGACATCTCAGTTTGTGTTCTAGCTACGAAAAAGATCGTTACGATTAACGAATCTGATTTCGATAGCAAGACAATGTCGAAAGATTTGAGTGATTGTGTTGAATTACCACACACTGGACCAACCGAAAATATCGTTGCCATGATTGGACTTGGCGCACTAGTTGCCAGCATCGGATATTACGTTGCTAGCCGCCGTGCCGGCCTAAGCCAATAACCCGAGTCTGACCGCTCCTCAACTTCTGAAGCGATTCAGACCAACATTCAACCCCCGCTATAATGCGGGGGTTGTTTTGTTTGGTGTTTGGTATACTAGAGGCATCATGGGAAAGAATAAAAAGAAGCGCAACAAAGTCTACACTGGTGTAGATGCTGCCGTTACTAAACCTGTTATCACGCGAATTACAGCCGTTAACCGTTCAAAAATAGGGCAGTGGTGGTTCGACAATAAACGAATCGCCAAGCCGGTTTTAATTACTAGCGGAGTTGTAATTGTAATAATTGTACTGATTCTTCAGATTGTACGAATCGCAAGCGGCGGCTAAATCAAGCCTTGGGCAGCTTAAGCCTGAAGCCAAAAGTACTTCCCTTGTTCTCTACTGACTCGAAAATTATCTGTCCACCGTGTGCGTCGACTACCTTTTTAGCTAGGAATAATCCAACTCCAGTTCCATCAGGGCGTTGAGTCCTGGCATTACTGGCACGATAAAACTTTGTAAATAACCTAGCTTGATCCTCTTTGGGGACGCCAATACCGGTGTCCTTAACCGTGAAGACTATCTCGTCACCTTCGACCGCCAATTTTACATTGATAGACGTATTCTCGCGCGAATAATACATGGCGTTATCAGCAAAATTCATAATTACCTGACTAATTTTGGACTCATCAACATTAACTTCGGGAAAGTTCTTGGGCATTTTGTAGGCAAATTTCATACCTCTTGACTCCACACTTGTTTGCAAACTATCTAGCTCTTGTTCAACTAACTTAGCCAAATTAACTGGCCTAGCCTCGATTGTAAATTTGCCTGTTTGTAACCGTGAAACATTCAAGAAATCATTAATCAGATGCACCATGCGCTCACTGCTGTTGAACGCTTCGTGTAGCATCTTTCGTTGCTCCCCTGTCACCTTACCAACATCACCCTCTAGAACCATGCTGATATATCCCTTAACGCTAGTAAGCGGCGTCCTAAGCTGGTGGCTAGCCATACTGATAAATTCATCCTTGGCTTCATCTAGACGACGTAGTTGAGCATTACTAGAGCGAAGTTCCTTGGTCGCCTCTTCGATACGTTGTTGCAAAGTTGCATTCAGGTCTCTGACTTCTTGAATTGATAGTGCATTTTGGATGGCAATCACTAATGCATCAGCCACCGTTTCAAGCACCTTGATGTCCTTACTCGTGTATCTCGAAGCGCGATGCTCACCCAAACACAAGTAGCCTATTGTTATGTTATCTTTGACCAGAGGCAATACCAGACCCAGCCTATGACTAACCATCATACGACGTAGAGTGGCGGTAGTTTCGGTTATACTCGCCACTATAATGCCCTGACCAGACGCACTAACATGCTCGTTCATCATGAGCGCATCTGCTTTTGGCAGTTGCTTGTGGCGACTAGTACCCGCCGAGATGTAATGACCATTATCTGAATAAATAAAGAAGAATGCTTGTTCAGCCTTCAGGGTTTCGCCAATCTCGTTTGCAACAACTTGAAGAAGCTTGCGTAGCTCGGTTGTTGAAATGAGCTTTTGATTTAAACGAGCAAAAAAATCATCGCTATTGTAGCTATCTTTGTAAAACAGTTTATTGGTAACTTTATCAAAAAACTTCTTGATAGGCTGGAAAATAAACGCCAGAACAAGGGCAATAATTATACTAATAGGACTGACGGCAAAGGATGTATCCGCTCTAGAACCCAAGATTATATTTGAAATAATATAAGCTAAAAAGTAATAGATTATCGATAGTGTCAGTAGCGTTAAAATATAGGCGAAAGTTCTTATTGCAGCTTGCTTAATGTCAAAAAGCCCATGGCGCACCATAGCATACGCCACCATAGCAACGAAAAAGACGATATAGAGTGGAGTAAGGAAGATTAAGTCGGCTTGATGATTTATTACCGGTAAGACAAAGCTCGTTATGGGCGCAAATAACAGGACTGGGATTAAACCGACCAGTATCGAAACATATTGCGACCGCTTTAAGCCTTTTGCCTTCACAAGACTTCTGAATAAAATCCAAATACTTGTAGCCAAGAAGAACAAGCTATGTAGCGCAAAAAATGGTAGGCCAAATCCTGGAATCGGAATAATCTGTATACCTTGGATATCCATGCCAGCAAAAACCGCTGGTGACAAGTCAAGTGCAACAACAACAAGCGTTAGAAATAGGACCAGTCTGTTTTTCGGTCGTCGCAAAATTTTCTGGTCGTTACTGCGCACCAGGCAAACCAAAAAATAAAGAGCTGTCAGCGTAACCGTCGTTGCCGCGATAACTATCCTCATAAAGAACAATGAGTTCGCTGGGTTAGCATTATCGCCAATCGTAAACGAATTAGCAACCATCAATACCACAAAAGATAAAGTCATCACCGCATACACGCGATTTATCAGTTGTTTAGGGTTTCGAGTCAAGACGAACAGACCGATCAAGATTGATATAATCGTGCCAGCAATAACTATAAGCGTTTCAATCACATGATTAGTATATCATCGGACGGACTGAGGTCTAGGTTGTGTTTTAACTTTGGTCGCGTCGTGACTGCCTAAATCGATTCAGAGTTTGCATCGTCTCGACAAGAGTTGATTGGCTTTGTAAGTTTAAAATTCCTTTTGGTGACGCTACGTAGCGACCAGATTTAACCTCGCGACCGAGTAATATTTCGCGGGCTGCAATCGTTGCTAGGGATCCAGCTATTTTGGCTGTTGTCTCGAGCTGCGGAAACCCACCCAAAGTTTTGTCCATAGATGAGTCAATTAAGCGCGAACTAGCATTCGATACACCGATAAGCTTAGCGGTCAATTTGGACTTATCTCTATCTGTTAGATCCCCAGCCATCATAATACCCACCTCTTCGTGGTTCAGCTTTCCATTAAATTCAGCTGTCAGTCTTTGGTCATGTCTTTCTATGTCGATAATCGACTTGTCGCCAACATCTGAACCCATAATTAGCGGAATCTTGTGCCTAGACGCAAATTGCCTAAGTAGCGCTTTGACTGTCAGATCATCAACTGCCTCAAAGATAATGTCTGGCTTAAGCTTGGCTATCTCGGCCATATCATCAGCTGAAATACCCTCTCTAAAGTGCACTTGATGCACGTAAGGATCAAGCTCGCTCGCCTTTATAGCTGCTATATCAATTTTTTTCATGCCTACCTGGGGCATGCCGGCGTCAACTCGGTTCAAATTAGTTATCGACAAGCTGTCGTAATCACCCAGAATCATCGTGCCACCAATACCATTATGGGTTAGTTGTTCAACAATAGAACTACCGACACTTAGGCCAGCCACTAATATCTTTGATCTGAGCAATTTAGCTTGCTCATCCATCGTTATAAGATTTCTATTACGAAACGTACGTAAATCTTGGTGGTCAGACTGCTCGAGATAGTGAACTAGCGACTGACTCCACGGAAAGTGAAACCAACGCCCAGACCGCTCACCCCGATACTCAATATCGTCCAAAAACTGTCCTTTGGCAGCGACATCATTCTTTTTGTCGGGGTGACGAAGTTCAAAAAGTTCGTCATTTATGCTATTAAGGCGATCGACCGTACTTATTATTGAACCGCTTTCTATTCTTCGTCTAACCTCTCGCCTATCAGCCCAGCTAGCAAAATCAAACTCATCGGGCTGAGTCCATACCGACACGTCCCTACCTAGGGTCTTTATGTAATCACCAAAGCCCTCACCGGCGACAGACGACCCATGACTCCCAAAGTTGCGTAGAGTGGTAGTTGTCTGTGCATCCTGGCTCTCACTCCTTAGTTGTCGACTCATGGTGGCGACATCTGTACTCATATCGTAATCTGCTAAACTTTCTGTGAACATATAAAAACTGCGCACTATTCGTCTTTTTTGACTTTCATTTTCCTCGTTCATAATCGAATCATGAACTTGTTGCAAAAATAGGTCGGTGTCAACAATCGCAGGAATTAATTTAACGTGGTTAACCCTGGGATCATCAATCGGTACCGCTTCACCAATCTGTCTAACGGCCACAGGGCCAAAGTTTTTGACCAGTGATTCGTAACGATCCGCCACCATACTAAAAAGCCAAATTTCATGAGAGCCAAGCGAATCTTGTAGTGCATTTCTCAATAATTCGAATCCAGCCATCGGTCCCACCTCTGGTACATGCGCAAAAGAGCTAATTTCTTTAATAACTCGCTGAGGATTAGGCAGGCTATCTAGCCACTCACGATCTTTGGCATAAATCCGGTCTTTACATAGAGCATAAGCAGGCAGGTCGTCTAGTGTTCCTCCGTACGGAATATTAACTTTCCTCAAGGTTGAAACTGGTGTACGTTCACCGTTCTCACCCATCTCATAGCCCAAATAATAATCAACATAACTACCCCGAGCCTTATCAATATCATCAGTTAACGACCCGTCATCCATTATGGCGTCGCCGTGCACAAACTTTTCGCCCCTATAACCCCTGGCATGAATTTGCCTAGCAACCATAGCTAAATCTGGGTTAGTCTGTTCACTAAAACGTTGATAAACATAACTATCCCCACGTTTTTCGCGAAGGTCACGGAATTCCGTATCTAGTCTAGCTTCGGTTGAGTTTATCATGTCTGTATCCATTAAATCAGTATAATTTTAATACTTAATCAGCATATTGTCAATAGGTGTTCGCCTGGTCGCCCCTAGACTTTATGGCCTATCATACTGTATAACAGAACCATGACCAAAATAGCTATCATCGAAGACGATGTTGTAATTAGCCAGATGTATCGCATGAAATTCGAAGCGGACGGTTTTGAAGTTCAACTTGCTAACAATGGTAAGCGCGGGGTGGCGCTCGTTGAGGCCTTTTCTCCCGATATTATACTAATGGACCTGCAGATGCCCGAAATGGGTGGTGCCGAAGCCCTAGAGGCTATTAGAAAAAGCGACAAAGCACGTGACATACCGGTAATCATCCTGACAAACCTAGGCGAAGAAGAATCCCCTAAAAAACTACGAGACCTAGGAATCCATAGCTATATCGTCAAGGCTAATCTGACACCCCGCCAAGTTGTCCAGCGCGTCAAAGAAGCTTTAGGGATTAAGTAGTTCTCAATTCACAAATTCACAATTCTCAAAAAATTTTCAATTCTCAATTGTCAATTAAAATACGTTAATTCATTGAAAACTGAAACCTGAAAACTAATTTGTAAATTTGTGAACTGAAAATTGAAAATTACCCATGCTATATATCTTGCTGACCCTGAGAGTCAGCCACTTTCCGAGCAGCAGTGATTACATTATCAAATAGCGCGGCGACCGTTAGCGGCCCGATACCACCTTTTTTAGGCGTAATTGTAATGTCATCACGTGTCCGAACTTCATCCGACACATCCCCTACTACCTTGCCATTTTCAGATGCAGTGCCGGCATCTACGACCGTTGCATTTAATCCGACCATGTCTGACGTAACCAAACCTGGAACACCAGTTGCTGTAACTATTATATCGACTGTTTTGACCGATTCAGCTAGATTTGATGTTTGGTCATCATAACTGGCGACATTTAATCCAGCGTTTTTCCATAACTTAGCAAGCGGTGCACCGACTAAACGCCCTGCACCTATGATTGCAATATTTTTCGACTCCAAATCAATGTTATATCCGGCCAGCAACCAGTCGATTGCCATTGCGGTAGCTGGCGTAAACTGAGTCTTGTCGCCAAGTCCGTCAACATCTTTGTCTGGATTAACCGTCTGAATCGCAACTTCGGTCTGACTTGGGTCCGAAAGCGGTAGCTGAATAATGATTCCATGAACAGCTTCGTCCTGATTTAATTCTTCGATTTTACCTAGTAATTCTTCGTCTGACGGAGTATAAACATCGACTTCTACCAAAATATCATCGCCATAGGCCTTTTTTAGGCGCATATAGATATTGATTACCGGATTATCACCAGTTCTAACAATCGCCAGGCGCGGAATCACACGCCATGACTGACGGAGCGCCCGTACTTGCTTGGCCTGCCGCTCTTTGATATAGCCAACTAATTCTGATCCATCGAGTAGTTTCATTATTTATAGTTTAACAGAGGACACCTGGACACGCTATATCTAGCGTACCTACGCTAGATATAGCGTGTCCAAATAAAATTACCTACGTATATTTGTAGGTAATTTTATTTGGTACGCCCGGACGGATTCGAACCGCCGACCCTCTGTTCCGAAGACAGATGCTCTAATCCACTGAGCTACGGGCGCATAATCAAACCAATTATACCATGAAATTGACGATTGACCTCTGGTTTAGTTAAAGAAAAACACCGAGACCATCATTGGTGTCTGAACGACTAACCACAAGACTTGTGCCCAAATTATTGGGGGTAGTCTGTGGTGTATTCCGTAAACAAGCAATACTATGCTGGCAACGTTATATCCAGTCCACATAAAGAAAGAAACCTGCGATGCGTCTTGCGATACATAAACCATCCAAATCTGCGGTAACGTGGTGAATGGTTGAACTATACCAACTAACAGGGCGACTGAGTCAATCATTTTAGTTCGTTTGGTTACTCTTTTTGTGTTTATTGGCTGGCGCATGCTAGTGGCTAGTATATCAAAAGTTTCTATATTTACGTTTTTACGTTGACTTTGGTTTTTAAGGTTTATTTACAAACCGACCTCTATTTGCTATAGTTTTTAGGTGTTAATTCGTGGTATGGGCCAGTAGCTCAGCTGGTTAGAGCGTCTGCCTCTTAAGCAGAATGTCGTGGGTTCAAGTCCCACCTGGCCCTCCAAGAAAAATGACCTACTTTGCGTAGGTCTATTTTCTTGGCAGAAGCTAGCGGTGGGACTTGAATGCGCGACATTCGGAGAATGGAGTGGGTGAGAACTGCCAGTGGCAGTTTGCAAGGAAACCTTCCGATGGCAACTATGTTGCCAGTCGTGAAGTTTCGGGGTCGCGAAACGCGACCAAGTCCCACCTGGCCCTCCAAATTAAGAATCGTCCTTCAGGACGGTTTTAAATTAGAAATTTCTTGAGTGACTTGAACTCGAGCATTGTTCAGGGTGCGACCCCGAGTAATGATATAATGCTAGCAATGGACATCCATACAAACATTCCGCTTAAAAACTTTACAACCATGCGACTGGGTGGAAATGCTCGTTTTATGACTGAGGTCAGGACCGAACAGGAACTAATCGAGGTCTACCGTAACGCCAAAACGCAAAACTTACCAGTCTTTATTTTGGGCGGAGGTAGCAATGTAATCGCAAAGGATGAAGGTTTCAAAGGGTTAATAATCCGAATTCGAATCCCTGGTTTCGAGGTTATTGGCGATGACCTTCACTCTAAAACAATAAAGTTAGGTGCTGGTGAAGATTGGGATTCAGTCGTCAAACGGACCGTTGACATGCGTCTGTCTGGTATTGAAACCATGTCGGCAATACCGGGCACGGTCGGTGGCGCTCCTGTTCAAAACGTCGGGGCATACGGCCAAGAAATCGCCGACACCCTGCAATCGTTAACCGCCTACGACAGCCAGTCTGATCAGATAGTCACGCTCCAAAATAGCGAATGTGGCTTTTCGTATCGTCACAGTATATTCCGCGGAGAAGCGTCAGGGCGATATGTAATCACTTCCGTCACACTGAAACTCTCCAAGAATTTGCCCCACCCTCCCTTTTACGAAGCCCTGCAAAAATATCTAGACGAACGCGGCACGACAATATTTACTCATCAGGTCATTCGTGATGCGGTCATTGCTATTCGCGCCGATAAACTCCCTGATCCGGCTAAACTCCCTAACACAGGGTCGTTTTTCAAGAATGCAATCATCGAAGACTGGCAGTTAAACGAACTAAAATCAAATAACCCAGATGTTCCAAATTACGAAATGGGCGACGGAAAATTCAAGATCCCAACTGGGTGGTTAATCGAACATGCCAGTCTAAAAGGCGCGTTGATTCACGGCATGCGCGTCCACGACAAAAACTGCTTGGTGTTAATTAACGAATCGGCCTCGACATATAGCGACCTAGCCAGCGCGCGCGATGAAATAATCGGCAAGGTTCGCGACACATACCGAATCCAGATAGAACAAGAGCCGCTAGAGATATAATAAGCTTGCGATTTAGCGCAAAAACTCTTATGCTTAATCTATGAATCGTCGTGGATTTACCATAGTGGAACTACTAGTTGTGATTGCCATCATGGGGATCTTGCTTGTACTTGGAGTGGTTAATTTACGTGGATCGCAAGCTAATGCCCGCGACAGCGAACGCAAAATTGACGTAGAGACAATTGCCCTAAAACTTGAGGACTACATTCAAAACGGTAACCAAGACCCAAACTGCCCTAGCCAATATATCTCTTACCCCTCCACTATAACTAGCGACAACACAAACGTATTTATACAGTGTGTATTAACTGACATAGACATTAAATCACTTCTTGCACCTGGAATTACCGATGAATCCTATAAATCCTTCATAAGCGCTACCAATAACGACCAGACAGCCTCTGGGGTTCTGCCTCAACCAGATATCGACCATTATGTATATCAACCACTAACTTCAGGTGGAGCTTTGTGTACTTCAAGCTCTAATGGATGTTGCAAATATAATATCTTCTACCAGCTAGAGGTAGATGATTCTATTGAAATTTACCGGAGCAAAAACCAATGCTAGATCCTGTTAAGCAACAAGGTTTTACGGTTGTCGAGTTATTAATTACACTGTTTATCGCAGCAGCTTTTTTAGTATCCGGGTATCAATTATTCAGCGTAATCATCAAAGACCAGAATGCAATCCCGCGCCGCAGACGTAGCCTATGACTACCTACAACGTTATGAAAAATCTGCCACCAACCCATGTACAGTAAAAACCCCTTTAAATAACCAATCTATTACCGCAACAGGATTATCTAATGTAACGGTTTCTGTTAATATTACCTGCCCATACACATCAACAACTTCAGTATCGAAGGTTCTCGTAACACTTAAATATAGTAATCCTCAGATAACTATTACCAACGCCACGTATGTATCTCCCGACCCTACTGCTGCGCCAAGTTCACCACCTGATGCACCAGTTCTATCCGCCTCACCAGTGTCTCCAGCCGGCGTATATTTTTCATGGCCAGAAGTTAGCGGTGCTGATACGTACACTTTCCAGTACAAGATAAATAGCGGGGCTTGGGTCACAAGCTTTACAGACCAAGACGTTACCTCTGCGACGATTTCAGCCTACAACAACGATACAATTTATGGCCGTGCAACAGCCAAAAACACAGCAGGAACATCGTCCTACAGCGCAACAGCCAGTGCAACTACACAACTTTGGGTTACGCCGACATTTCAGAATAACTGGAGCAACTATGGCAGCCCTTATGCTGCAGGGGCATTCACAAAAACAGATTCGGGTATCGTTATATTAAAAGGCCTACTAAAACGATCTGGTAGCGTAGTAAATAACGAAACGATTTTTACACTCCCCGAAGGGTATCGACCAGCTACTCAACAAGCGTTTATAGTCGAGATAACAGGTACAGCAAGTGCGTCGATTCAAATACAGACCGATGGCCAGGTGCTCGCAAGCACAGACTCTAATGCAACAGCAACCTCTCTAGATCGGATAGCATTTATCGCTAGTGACCAAAGCTATTCTTGGACAAACCTATCAATGTCTAACGGATGGACAAACCGCGGAAGTGGCGATGACCCTCCGTTTAGCTATACGATTGACTCGGTTGGTCATGTGCACATCAGGGGATCTCTTGACCCCGGCACTATAACGAGCGGTACGAACATAGCCACTCTGCCGGGTCCAATAAGTGTAAGTCCTAAACTAATTGTTGCGATGAGATCTGGATGTAATGGATTTAATATTATTAATATTGGCGATAGCGGTAACTTCACGCCACGCGGTCTATGTATGGGCTCAGTCCTATACGCAAGCTCTATGTATCTACCTACAACTTATTCATCCTGGTCATCAATGTCACTACAAAACGGCTGGGTTATTCATGGTACACCAGCCAATACCGCCCCTGAATATACAAAAACTTCAGATGGTGTCGTAACACTTAAGGGTTTGATTAAAAACGGCTCAACTAGCAACGGCGTAGTCATTACTAACCTGCCCGCCGGATATAGGCCTGCTGACGTTCTAACGTTCATAAGTGCGTGTAACGACTCGGCATGTAGAATTGATATAGAACCAGATGGAGATGTTATAGGTAGAGGTGTCAGCTCAGCTTGGACATCATTGTCGGGTATTAACTTTATAGCAGAGCAATAACATGAATATAGCTAAACTAATAAATAAACTTATGGTTATACGAAACCAAAACAGCGGCTTTACAATCATCGAAATGTTGATTGTAGCGCCAATCGTAATACTTTTTATTGGTGCATTTATAGCAGCGATCGTAGGCATGACAGGTGATGTCCTGACTACTAGAGGGTCTAATATGTTAACGTACAGCGTCCAAGATACGCTGAATCGTATCGAACAAGATGTTAATTCCAGTACGGGCTTTTTAGCTACAAACAACATCCCAGTTTCAACACCCCAGGGGTATGATAACCTAACGACGCCATTCACCAATGTCAGCACCACAAACGGTAATATGCTCATCCTAAACGTTTACGCCACCACCAAAAACCCAATAGACGCCGATTCCCAAATAGTTTACACAAAAAACCAACCCAACGGTTGTTCTGATCCGAACATCAACACTAACCCTCCCGTTTTATTAAACGTGGTGTACTTTGTTAAAGATAACACCTTATATCGCCGGGTAATTGCCCCGTCATTTTATGACACTGTTGGTTGTAGCGTACCTTGGCAGAACCCCAGTTGTGCGCAAGGTCAAACGGGCAGTCAATGTAAGAGTACTGATATTAAATTATTGTCTGGTATTAACACCGTAGATGATTTTAAAATCGACTATTACGCAACCAGCTCATCGACCACACCGAACTCTAGCGCTATCGATACAGGTCTTAGCGACTCCAACAGGCAAACCGCCCTACAGTCGACCAAAAGCGTAAGGGTAACGATTAACGCCACATCCGTGGTAGCGGGACGTACATTCACACAAACCGGTAATATTCGCGCAAACAGTCAAAACAATAATATTGGCACCACGTCTAACACCCAGGCTCTTCAAATCACATCTAACCCATCGGATTCAACGGTCAACGCTGGTGCAAACGCCACATTCACAACATCTGCATCAGGTACGTCCCCAACCGTCCAGTGGCAACAATCTACCGACAATGGATCCAGCTGGGCGAATATCTCTGGTGCTACATCGTCAACACTAGCCCGTAACTCTGTTACGGTTGATATGGACGGATACCAATACCGAGCAGTGTTTACCAACAGTTTTGGGTCAGCGACCACGGAAAGTGCTAGATTGGGTGTTAATGATTCGGGTTGGCACGCCCTGCCACTATCTAGTGGATGGACGTTTTATAATAATCCTTTCAACACACCTGAATACCGCAGAACATCCAGTGGGATTATTACACTCAAAGGGCTGATTAAAAAATCTAGTGGAGTTGTTCTCGACGAAACCTTCGCCACACTCCCGGCATCATATCGACCAGACAGCTATCTATTGTATACAACAAGCACCAATGCAAACGTATATTCAAAAATTAGAATTCATCCAGACGGCACAATGCACGCAAACAAAGCCGATGCAGGATGGTTATCTCTTGATGGAATACAGTTCATTCCCGACAATGGAAAATACGAACAAATTCCATTAACTCCTTTGTATAACGGATGGGCGCCCTATGTATCGGTTTACGGTAGCGGCTATGAAGCACCGTCTTATACGGTTGACGACATAGGTCGTGTATACCTACAGGGTCTTGTGACTGGTGGGACGGTGACTGACGGGACGCTAATTGCTAGACTGCCGTCCAACCTACTGCCGAGTCTGTATATGCACATACCAGCCGCCAACAATAACTACTCATTAATTGGTGTTTCTGCAAACCAAGGTATTGTAGCTAAAGGAGGCTCAGCCTCTAACGGCTATTTAGCCACACAGGCTATATACTATCCGGCATCCGTCGGGACTTGGACAGACATCCCACTCTCGAACGGATGGGTAACTTACAACGCAAGCACCTTTTCAACACCTCAGTGTATAAAAGCAAGTGACGGTTTAGTTAGCCTAAAGGGGCTAATAAGATCAGGTACAGCAACTGCGGGTACTGTTATTGGTACGTTACCTGTAAGTTGTCGTCCCAACACCGCAAGAGGTTTATTTGGCGTAGCTAGTAACCTAGCGTACGGCAGATTAGACGTCTATCCCACTGGAGAATTGGTAATTAACGCAGGTAGCAATTCCTATTTCTCACTTGATGGTGTCACCTATTACGGCAACTAATAAAAACTTGTGCTTATCCAATTTCCGTAGTATATTACAAACATAATTAATCAAGTTATCATAGGGGGCATCAGAAATGATCGACAAGATAAAGAAACTAAAGAATAAAGAAGGCGGTTTCACAATCGTAGAGCTGCTTATCGTAATCGTAGTGATTGGTATATTAGCTGCAATAACTATTGTTAGCTATACCGGTATTACTACTCAAGCAAACAATGCAGCATACCAACAAGATGCAGCTTCAATCGTAAGCGTAGCAGACGCCTTCTACGCACGAACGTCCGCCTATCCTACTGCTAGCGCAGACTTTACAAACGCAAGCAACTACACCAAATTACCAGCTAATATTGCTGTAGCAGTTACAACTGGTACTGTAACTGGGTCAGTTGGCGCCGATCCTTGTACTGCCGGCCTCGGTACGCAAACCTGGGCTGTATGTAAAACCACAGCTGGAGTAAAGACATACTCTGCTAAGGTCTGTGCAGGTGGTGTAACTGTGTACTACGTCAAGGATGCAGCAAATACATTACAAACTGCGAATTCTGGTGCTGGGTGCCCATAATAAACTAGCTTAATTCGTGTATCTAAAAGCCTCATTCCGGGGCTTTTTAGATACATTAAAAACTTATACTTATCTATCCCAAAAGTTGCTTTAAGCGCTGCTACTGTAGTACAATTCTGCACAAGCACAATAATACTTGTGCTCGTTAATAGAAAACTGTATATTAAACGTATAAGTTATATAAACTAGGGGGCATCAGAAATGATCGAGAAAATAAAGAGTTTAAGAAATAAAGAAAGTGGTTTTACTATCGTAGAACTTCTAATTGTTATTGTCGTCATCGGTATCTTGGCCGCAATCACTATTGTTAGCTATACCGGTATTACAACTCAAGCAAACAATGCGGCATACCAACAAGATGCTTCATCAATCGTAAGCGTATCGGATGCTTTCTACGCACGAACCAATGCTTATCCAACCACATCAGCAGACTTCACAAACGCAAGCAACTACACTAAGTTACCGGCTAATATTACTGTTGCGGTAACTAGTGGTACGGTGACCGGTTCGGTTGGTGCTGATCCTTGTACTGCTGGTTCACAAACCTGGGCTGTATGTACAAACTCTTCTGGTGTAAAATCATATTCTGCCACTGTTTGTGCAGCTGGAGTCACGGTATACTATCTTGAGGGTACAAGCACACTGAAAACTGCCAAATCTGG
This sequence comes from Candidatus Saccharimonadota bacterium, assembly GCA_035443865.1. Taxonomy (GTDB): domain Bacteria; phylum Patescibacteriota; class Saccharimonadia; order Saccharimonadales; family Saccharimonadaceae; genus UBA1547. The sequence continues at coordinate 15,724 of DAOMNR010000006.1, forward strand.
CGCTGGTTGCTAATAACTAGTTACAAATCATATTTAAAAAGCCTCATGACGAGGCTTTTTAAATATCTATTTTCTATTTGTCGCTAGGTAATGGGAACTTGCGCGCAACTCTAATAACCTCTTGGCGCAGTTCTGCCAACTTAGTCTCATTATCTCGGTTATCAATTGCCTGCTTCATCCACTCTGCAATCTGCGCCATATCGTCCACTTTAAATCCCCTGGTTGTTATAGCTGGTGTTCCCAGTCGAATACCACTTGGCCTAAATGGTGGCAAGGGGTCGTCAGGTATAACGTTTGCGTTTACCGTCAAACCAATGGCGTCTAGGGCATACTCGGCTGCTTTGCCGTCAATACCAAAGCTCCTATTCACATCAGCCAGGATCAGGTGGTTACTTGTCCCACCTGTAACCAGATGAAAGCCCCGCTTGGTCATCGCATCCGCTAGCGCACTGGCGTTATCAACAATCTGCTGAGCGTACTGTTTAAACTCTGGCTGTAACGCCTCTCTAAAAGCAACTGCTTTGGCGGCGATTGAATGCATGTGCGGACCGCCCTGCATGCCAGGGAAAATCGCGCGATCAATCAGTGTTGGAATATTTTCAATTGTCTTTTCGGGTGCAACTAGCGGATTACCAACCTTACCCTTCGACAAAATCAACCCTCCTCTCGGGCCACGTAGTGTTTTATGCGTTGTGGTCGTAATTACATGAAAACCGTAGTCAAATGGATTCTTGGCAACCCCACCAACAATTAAACCTGCGATATGAGCCATATCAGCCACCATTAGCGCGCCTACTTCACGACCAATCTCGGCGAATTTAGCATAATCTAGCTCGCGCGGATACGAACTAAATCCAGCCAGTATAATCTTGGGCCTATGCTCAAGCGCTAAGGTTCGCAAATTATCGTAATCAATCTCGCCGGTTGATACGTCCTTCATCTTGTAGCGAATAAAGTTATATAGTTTTGCGCTTCTGGTGACGGGTGCACCATGGGTTAAATGTCCACCGTGACTTAAGTCCATAGCCAGTATTGTGTCACCAGGCTCTAGCCAGGCGCTATACACTGCTTCGTTAGCTGGAGCACCAGAATGTGGCTGAACGTTGGCATGGTCAGCCTTAAATAGCTGTTTAGCGCGGTCGATCGCTAACTGCTCCACTTGGTCAGTGAATTCTTGGCCACCATAATATCGCTTTCCTGGGTAGCCTTCGGAGTATTTATTAGTAAAAACACTTCCAAGCGCCACCAATACGTCACGACTAACGTGATTTTCACTAGGAATAAGCTCTAGTCCATCACGCTGTCTCGCCTCTTCGCCAGCTATTAAAATAGCTATCTGTTCATCATCCATTTAGTTGTCTCCTGTTAGAGTAATTATAGCAGGGTTGGTAGGTGGCAGGTAGTAGATGGTAGATATTGATTAGCAAGTCGGCTCCAGGCCTACGTGCTTTTACGTATCCCCTGGAGCCCGAGTTCAATAAGGCGCCGGGGCCCTTATT
>DAOMNR010000007.1:0-15919 GCA_035443865.1 Candidatus Saccharimonadota bacterium
ATTCCCAATGCTGGCGCTAATCGTTAGCGGGGGCCATTCACAACTGGTACTATTCCGCGATCACGGAGATTATGAACTGTTGGGACAGACTCAGGATGACGCTATCGGCGAAGCTTTTGACAAGGTTGCCAAAATCTTGGGCCTTCCCTATCCTGGGGGTCCATCGATTGCGAAGGCGGCACTTGAGGGTAACCCCAAAGCCTATCAGTTGCCTAAGGCAAAAATGAGTGGCAAGTATGACTTTAGTTTTTCTGGGCTCAAGACAGCCGTTTTAAGGGCGGTTCAGCGTGAAGTGGGCGTTGACTTTACTTTCCCGTCATTTCAGCTTGCAGGCCGCCTAGGCGAGCGTGAGAGGCAAGACTTTGCTGCTAGCTTCCAACGCACTGCGATTGAAACCCTGGTTGATGTAACTGAGCGAGCATATAACGACTTTCAACCGAAGTCAGTTGTGATTGCTGGTGGAGTGGCCGCTAATCAAGAATTGCGAAGGATATTACAAAAGCGTTTGCCCTCAAGAATTGAATATGCACCGATGAGTTTATGCACTGATAATGCGGCGATGATTGCCTCACTCGCCTATTACTACGCCCAAAAAAATCAATCAGTTGATCCGTTAAGGGTTGAGGTTGTTCCAAGTTTATCGATGACGAAAACGGCTTGGTCTAATCTGTAAAACGTTGTGTATAGTACAACTATTTGCGTTTAGGCTTTAGTTTGCGAACTACTTTTTTGGCGGTTGGTAGGCCTTTACTCCATACGGAATATAGAGATGAAAGCGGTAAATCGAATGTTCCCGCTAGTTCAGTCGGCTTGTCAGTCCAGCCCAGTTTAAAGTTTGAAACACCCTCGCCTATCAGACCTCCGAAATCATAGCGTGATAGCCCCCACTCTTTGATCTTTAAGATAGCGTGCCACTTAAGTGCGTAATTGGCGCGTAACTGTTGGCCGATTTCATCTACTCCCCCGTAAAGTTCAAAAGCTGTCTCACTACTGATAGCTAACCACAAGAATGCAATCGGTCGATCGTCTTGGTAGGCCGCGTAAATAATATTGTGATCGTCTAGTTTATTAAAAATATCAAAGTAATATTCGTCGTCGTGCAAATTAAATTTAGCGCGCCTTGCTGTAGCGTGATAGATTTCTAGACACCTGCTTAGCTCTTCTTTGCTGCGTACTTGTCTGATTTCGATATCTTCGGCAGCTGATTTACGGATGTACTGTCTGGTTTTTTTGACCATGACTGCCAGTAGTTCTGATTCGGGTTTAGTTAGGTCCAGGATCACGGTATTAGCTGGCAAAATTGTATTGGTTGATTTGCGCCAACCATCAGGTACGCTAAAGAGTTCGCTGTCTGGCTCGATAGTTAGGGCGACTGATTTGTGTACGCGTTTAACGTAGGCTGCCAATGCCTCAAGCATTGCATCGCTTTGTTCGCTACCGACAACTGGGCCACGCGGAATGTATGCCAGTGACCTAAGTGGCGCCGGCAAGCGCCTAATTAATAATTGAGCCGCACCAACTATATTGTCATCCTCATCATAGCCAAATAACCGATCAGCTTGCCGGCCGTGAGCGGATTTGACATCTCCCCAACCCCATAGTTGCAAGGGGTGTCCCCCATTATCTAGGATGTAGTCGTTCCAGGTGTTTTTGTCTTGGCATAATCTAAGGGTTGTCATGGTTCTATTATAACAGCCAAGAAAGTTTTCAGTTTTCAGTTCACAGTTTTCAGATAATTTTTAATTCATAAATATACATCTACCCGAGTATCAATAATCTTCCCCCTAGTCCTTGTCGCCCAGTTTACCCCTAAATTTTTTTGGGGTGGCCCCACTGGACGTCACCCGCGGTAAGATTATCGATACTCTAGATTGCGATAAATTGAGAATTGAAACTTGAGAACTAATTGAAAACTGAAAACTGTGAACTGAAAACTTCCCCTCACTGTGGCTGGTTGTGATATAATTGTTATGAAAACAAACACGTGAATTCAGAGGAGTATGTTGGGTTTTCATACGAAAACTCTGGATATTGTTGGTGCTTTTCACGTGAATAATACTGTTAGATAACAGAAATATGATATCAATATGGAATTAGCTAAAACTTACGATCCGAACACTTACGAACCTAATATTTATGCTATTTGGGAAAAAAGCGGAGCATTTGATCCAACAGGGTTAGGGGAGCCATACAGTGTAGTTATGCCACCGCCTAATGCCAATGGTAATCTGCACATTGGACATGCGCTGACGGTTGGTCTAGAGGATATTTTGACTAGATTTTATCGTATGAAGGGGAGGGATGTTGCGTATATTCCAGGGGCGGATCACGCTGGATTTGAAACGTGGGTAGTATATGAAAAGGAACTTGACAAAATGGGAAGAAACCGTTTTGAGTTCTCACGTGAACAGTTGTATTCTCAGGTTTGGGACTTCGTTGACAAACAGCGCGGCAACATGGAACTGCAGCTACGGGCACTAGGGGTTAGTGCTAGCTGGAAAGATTTGGTGTTTACGCTTGATAAAAAAGTGATTGATACAGTCTATGGAACGTTTAAAAAATTGTGGGATGATAAACTGATTTACAGAGGTGAACGTATAGTAAATTACAGCACCAAATACCAAACAAGTTACTCCGACATTGAGGTTATTCACAAAACCGAGAAGGGGACGCTGTGGCAGATAGCTTATCCGACATTTGATCGAATTGGTGAAATTGTAATTGCCACCACTAGGCCAGAGACGCTGTTTGGTGATACGGCGGTGGCTGTGCATCCTGACGATGAGCGCTACAAAGACCTAATTGGAACCAGGGTTTTGCTGCCTTTAACAGATAGAGAAATTCCAATTATTGCTGATGAACACGTTGATCCTAATTTTGGAACGGGAGCGGTGAAAGTTACGCCGGCACATGATCCGAATGATTTTGAAATCGGCGAACGTCACGACCTAGAAAGAATACAGGTTATAGATTTCGATGGGCGCATGATTAATGTCCCACAGCAGTTTGTAGGACTAGAGATTGATGAGGCCCGCAAACGCACGTTAGCAGCCCTGCAGGCAGAAGAACTTATCAGGGGTGAGAAGACAATCGAACACTCAGTTGGTTATGACTATAAAAGTGGCTTACCGATACAGCCATTAATCAAAGATCAATGGTTCATAAGGATTAAACCACTAGCTGAAATGGCCAAAAAGGCCCTAGAAAACGACGAGATATCGTTCACACCATCTAGTCGTAAGCGAGTACTAATACAATATCTAGATAATCTGCGTGATTGGAACATTTCACGCCAGATTCCTTGGGGTATACCGATTCCGGCTTTTCAAAACGTTAATGACCCCGATGATTGGGTATTTGACGACCGAGTTGATGAAAAGACAATTGAGGTTGAAGGCAAAACCTACCGTCGCGAAGAAGATACTTTTGACACCTGGTTTAGTAGTGGTCAATGGCCATTTATTACGACTGATTTCTTAACGGACGGGCAACTTAGCCGTTTTTATCCAAATAGTGTGATGGAAACAGGGGTAGATTTACTAGACCGTTGGGTAGCTAGGATGATAATGCTAGGGATTTATGTCACCAAACAGGTGCCCTTTAGACATGTCTACTTGCACGGCATGGTGTTAGATGAAAAAGGCCAAAAAATGAGCAAGAGCAAAGGTAATGTCATCAATCCTATGGAGACTATCGCGGAATACGGCTCGGATGCCCTCAGGTTAGGGATAATAGCTAACCGAAGTGCTGGTCAGAACCAGGCATTTAGCATGAGTAATGTAGTGGCCGGACGCAATTTTTGCAATAAATTATGGAACATCGCTAGATTTACTAATGATAAGTTAGGCGCAGGCTATCGGCGAGGTGCGCCAGACCCTGTTAGTCTAGCTGATCATTGGATAATTCACGAGTTAACAGAGGCAGCGGCCGAAATCGAGAGGCGTATTAGCGATCACCGATTCGCTGAAGCGAGTGAGACTATGTATCACGCAATTTGGGATGATGTGGCTGATTGGTATATTGAATCTAGTAAATACCAACTAAACAAAAGTGTACTTGCTTGGGTACTAGAAACTAGCCTGAAGCTAGCGCATCCTTTTGCACCGTTTGTAACCGAAACAATTTGGCAGACCTTGCCATGGCACAGTAGTTTGCTGATGACTTCAAAGTGGCCCGAAATGACCGAATATAGCGATATTTCTGCCGCAGGCTTTACAAGGCTACAAAAACTTGTGGTTGAAGCTAGGTTTGTTATGGCAGAGCTGCCTGGTAATGACAAATACACTCTGTTATATCAAAATGATAGTTTAATTGCCGACAATGCCCAGTTGATTCAAAAACTTGCAAAGTTGCAGGATATTAAATTAGTTGATCAGGCCAGGGGACTAAGGCTAGCTGCCAGTGGTAGAGAAGCGTGGTTAGATGTATCAGAGGATGTAATGTATGAGCATCAGACTAATTTGGAACTACGCCTAAGTGAGGCTCATGGGGACGTTAAGGCGCTTGAAGCTAGGCTAGCGAACGAAAACTACGTTAATAAAGCACCAGCTAAACTGGTAGAAGAAACCAGGACTCAACTGGACAGCAAAAAGGCGCTGGTAGAGCGCCTAGTGCATCAATTAGACGTGCTTAGATAGAGGGCCAGTAGAACTCGCTACCAAAGCTGTCGCCCAGTAAGCGTCGTTGCGCGACGTATTTCTTGTCATTTTCGTTACGGGGTGGAGTAGCGGCCTGGGTGCTTCGGATAGCCCTTGATCCAGACGAGCGCTCGGCATGAACATGCTGACCGGCCTCGGCTAGGTTCAGTCCAACAACGTCACCAGTTATAATGGCCGCTGGTACCGCTAGGGCTGTCATTGCGGCAAAATCAATTTGGCTATCATGAACTAACACGCTAAATGCGGCTGTTAGCGAAATCAAGACTGGAAGTGGGTTTAATGTAAGTGGTAGCATTGTGTTTGTATTTGTTTAATTACTATATCAATATAGCATAAGCTTTGTATTATGTCAAGAATAGGTTTAGGTATAGGCGGATTTATTTAAAAAAAGTCTAGATTTTTGAAATCAGAGTAATATAATATTCTTAGTGTTAACTTAAATACTCCCTAAGGATTATTTTATACGGGGGTGATGAGATAGGTGGTGCTATGTCAGAGCAGGTACAAAAACGAGTTAATCAAAAAACCAAATACTACTTAATATCAATTTCGTCTGGCGTTCAGCCCAAAATTTTCAAAAACACAGACGATTATCAATTCTTTTTATCATTGTTTAAGTATTTATTGCCCACGAAAGAGGCTAGTCTAATCGGTTCTACATTCACAAGTTACAGTAAAAACATTTTCCCCTTGGCTTATGCGTTGAATCCTACCGATTGTGAGTTGCTAGTTCGGTGCAAGTCAGAAGGGGATGTGTCGAACTTTGTTGATGATCTAATGTCGCTATATGCGGCATATTTTTTTGATAAGTACGACGATAAATTGGTTGAAGACTACGAGATAACAGCTGTAGACGAGTCAGGCTTGTTGCGCGTGAGTCGTTTGGTGCATACGAGACCAGACGACTGGCGAGTTTCGCCGCATTCTTCATTAAGAGCATTTATGTATGACGATGGCTATGATTGGCTGGACTGTAATTTTATCAAGAGCTTTGGGTATACGACTGGCGACTACCTACGATATTTGGAGTCTTAGACCGAACGTAATGTGGAGCAACCGTTCCATATACCGTGTAATCATTTGAATAACATGCAGGCCGTTCGTCCTCATTGCCTAATGCTATACTATTCACATGGTGAATCTACGCAGTATCGTCAAAAGGCTTATTCCGTCTGGTTTCTTCAAAAAAATCGAGCCAACCGGACATTTAATCGAGTCTGTTTTGGTTAATATTCGCTTTGGTTTTCCGTCTAGGAAGATGCATGTTATCGGTGTAACTGGCACAAACGGTAAAACTACAACAGCCTTTATGATACACAAAATGTTAACCGAAGCGGGGTATAAAACAGCGCTACTTAGTACGGTTGCATATGGAATTGGCAACGACATCAATTCGCAATCCGTTCACATGACCACGGAATCGGCGCCTATTATGCAAAAGCGTATCAAGGGGTTTAAGCGTGCTGGTGTGGAGTGGTTGGTGTTAGAGACATCTAGCCATGCTTTGGCTCAAAATAGAATCTGGGGGATTCCGTACGAAGTAGCCGTCATGACCAATATCACTGGTGATCATTTAGATTACCACGGTACTTTTGAGGAATATGTTAGGGCGAAATTGAAATTATTTCAAATTGCAGCGCATCACGGTATGAAGCTGGGGGTTGTTAATGCTGATGACTCTAGCGCCGATCGGTTTATTGACGCTGTGCCTAGTAGTGTGACTTATGGGATTGATAACGGCGAGGTTAGGGCGTCCAAATTAAAACTTGGGCCTAGCCATTCGACATTTGAGGTTAAAGCTGGGTCGGATAAATATAATATGCGAGTTAATATCCCAGGTAAATTTAACGTTAGTAACGCCCTGGCGGCGGTTGTGGTTGGGCGCGCGCTAGGACTAGGTAAAAGCCAGATTGAGAGCGGTGTGGCGGCGCTAGAAGGTGTTGAGGGTAGGATGATGTTGATTGATGCCGGGCAGAAGTTTAGAGTACTGATAGATTTTGCCAGTACACCCGATGGATTTGAGCGATTTTTTGAATCAATCAGGCCGGCAACGAAGGGAAAGTTAATTGCCGTATTCGGCTCGGCCGGTCGACGCGACGAGGCGAAACGTGCAGTTCAGGGTAAAATTGCCGGCAAAGACGCTGACGAAGTTATTATCACTGAAGAAGACGACCGAGATGTTGATGGTCAAGAGATTATGGATCAAATAGCAAGTGGTGCCAAGAAAGCTGGGCTGGTAGCTGATAAGAATTTATTCATAATTCATAACCGCGAAGAGGCGATTGGCTTTGCTTTGACGCGTGCTAAATCCTCGCAGGATACAGTTGTATTCTTGGGTAAGGGTCACGAAAAAACCATCGAACGGGCCGATGGTGAATATCCTTGGAATGAATCCGAGGCTGTTAGGACTGCAATTGAACAAATGCTAGCTCAGTCTAAGTCGGACTAACAGTCGCGTGCATGACATAACCTTGCTATTAATAATATGAGTCACGTTTTCGATAATAGTGGATACGGTGGGCGATTCGCTCGCCAATTTGTGTCCAGATCTTGTACTGAGCAGGTTTTAGGACTAAATCGTAACATCCGATATAATCCGTAACGGTTTTATTGAAGGCTGTTTTGAATAGACCGATATTATAATGTTGATGTTCGGGATTATTAATCTCGTCGCTAGGTGGTGAGCCGCAAAAATCGTGTAAAGTCGCACCTTTTGATTTGGCCCATTTGATAACGTGCCACTGCAATAGGTGACTGGCGCCATAGGCTTTGCGCTCCCGGACACTAGCGCCGTCTTTGTAGGTACTTTTGGTTCCAAATGTCATGGCGTAGGCTCCGGCTACGACTTGTTCGTCAAAATAGGCGAAAAATAGTTGTCCGTATCCAGCTTTTTCGAAACGTTGCCAAAAAGATTTGAAATACAGGTCGCTTCGTATACCGAATTGACCTTCGGCAGTTTTAGCGAGTAATTCATACATGATTTTGCAGTTTTTGTCGGTTGCTTTAACCTTCTTGATGGTCACCCCATCGCGCTCTGCCCTGCGAATAGCGTGGCGACCTTTTTGGGGAAGTTTGGTCATTACATCTTCTAGCGACTCACTAATATCTAGGGTAATAGTCGAGGGGTTGGGGATAATGGGCTTCGCCTTTTTTAGACCGTGACGCGCCAGTGTTGGCTGTTGTTCGCGCCTTAGTTCTGATTCGATGCGAATAACAAAAACGCCTTGTTTACGAGCTAGAGGTTTAAGGGCATTTAATGCTGACCAAAGCTGTTTAGTTGAGGCAACGCCAGGGCCTTTGGGCAAATACCACAGTTTACCAAGTCCAGGCGTTAGCTTTTGTAAAACCGTCACCGCCAAATCGTCAATCATTACGAAAATTGCCTTGTAACCACCAGTTGTCTTTTGCATGGCATATTCGTAGCTAGCGAAAACATTGCCACCATCAGGATTAGCTAGGATTAGTTCGTCCCATTTATCGATCTCTGACTTGGTTGCAAATCGCGCTGTCATTACTACTATTGTAGCAGTTTTAGTCAACTAGAGCGTATCAATGGATGTAGTTACGAGTAAAGAAAATTAGCACTCGAGCCTTGCAAGTGCTAATTATTTTGGCTACAATAGAGTTACGAAACAAAATACGGAGGATTTAAGTATGAAAACACCTATTAAACCTCTGGCGGATAGAGTTGTAGCGGTCAGGGCAAAAGCCGAAAGCAAGACTGCGAGCGGACTTTATTTACCAGAATCATCCAAAGAAAAGCCTGTCTTAGCTGAGGTCGTGGCGGTTGGACCTGACGTAAAGCAACTAAAACCAGGCAATAGAATTGTATACAAAGAATACTCAACGACTGAACTAAAGGTCGACGGAACTGAATACATAATTGTCAAAGAAGAAGACGTCCTAGCGACGGTCAATTAGAATATGGAATTTGGTTCGCCGTACGGCGAATAGAATATAGCAAAAGATAATTTTATAAATAAGAATGATAGAAAGAGGATAAGAATGGCTAAAAAAGTTTTCTATGATGATGATGCACGGGCCCGCGTTTTGGGTGGTGCTAAGGCACTTTACGATGCAGTTAAGGTTACATATGGACCGAAAGGCCGTAACGTAGTAATCGCTAAAGGGTACGGTGGACCAACCGTGACTCATGACGGCGTAACGGTCGCTGAATCGGTTGACTTGCCAGATGTTGACGATGAAACTTTGGGTTACAAAGTTGGTGCAGAGCTAATTAAACAAGCGGCATCGAAATTAAATAAAGTTGCCGGTGATGGTACGACAACCGTCACGGTGTTGACCTACAACATCTTAAAAGAGGCTAGTCGGCTAATTGCAGCCGGACACGATCCGATGGAATTACGTCGTGGAATCGAATCAGCTGGTGAGGAAGTGATTCAAGCTCTAGATAAAATGAGCGAAAGCATTGAAGGCAAGACTGACCGCGTGGCAGAAGTTGCTACTATTAGTGCAGGCGACGCAAATATTGGTAAATTGATTGCTGGTGTGATTGAAAAAGTCGGCAAAGATGGTGTTGTGACAGTTGAGGCTAGCCAAGGGCTAGAGTTAGAGGCTGAGGTTGTCGAAGGTTTTAATTTGGACCGTGGTTGGGCCAGCCCATTTTTCGTAACCGACGCAGGACGACAAGAGGCAGTTTATGAAAAGCCGGCTGTTGTAGTTACCGACAAAAAGATTTCAAGTGCTCAAGAATTCTTGCCGTTAATTGAAAAATTGGTTCAAGCAGGTAAAAAAGATATCGTGTTATTTGCTGATGAAATCGAAGGTGAAGCCCTGAGTATTTTGATACTGAATAAACTAAAGGGTGTTCTAAATACTGTTGCTGTCAAAGCGCCGGCGTTTGGTGATCGTCGCAAAGAAATTTTGCAGGACATTGCGACCTTAACTGGTGCAACTGTTATTAGCGAAGAGCAGGGACTGAGCTTCGAGACTGTTGGAGCCGAAGCAGTTGGAACCGCTCGTAAAGTTATTGTTGGTAAAGACGATACGACTATTATCGAAGGAGCTGGTAAGTCTAGTGACGTTAAATTGCGGATTGCGCAGATTAATTCACAAGCTGATAGCGCCTCTAGTTCATATGACAAAGACCAGTTCGTTAACCGCGCTGCGGCCCTTAGTGGTAAAGTGGCGGTCATTAAAGTTGGTGGTGCAACCGAGACTGAAATTGATGAAAAGAAGTTTCGAGTTGACGATGCTGTAGCTGCAACCAAAGCTGCACTGGCTGAAGGAATTGTCGCCGGTGGCGGTGTAACACTAGTTAATTTGTCGGCCGCAATTAAGGTGGCTGGGTCAGATTCGATTAATGCAGGGCGCCAGATTTTAAAAAGCGCTCTTAAACAGCCGTTCCTGCAAATTACCGAAAACGCGGGTCTAAATAGCGAAGCATTACTAGCGCAAGTTGAATCGGCAAAATCAGGGTTCGGTGTGGATGTTAATTCACCTGACAAAGGCCTAGTTGACGTCAAAAAAGCCGGAGTAATTGATCCGACACGTGTCACCAAAGAGGCTGTTCAAAACGCTGTATCGATCGCGTCGACAGCTGCAACAATGGGCGCATTAGTCGTTGATATTCCAGAGCCTGAAGCGCCAGCATCAGCGGGTGGTATGGGCGGAGGCATGGGTTACTAGTCTTTTAGCCAACACGCCTCCACACCTACATACTTTTACATATCCTTCTTCACGCCGGGTCCAATAAGGGCCCCGGCGCCTTATTGAACTCGGGCTCCAGGGGATACGTAAAAGTACGTAGCCACGGAGTCGATGCGCCACTGTGACAAAGGTGATTGCTTAGAAGTACGTTCAGCGGGAGGAATTGGCGGAGGAATGGGCTACTAGTGAGGATGCCGTAGGTAAATACCTACGGCAATTTTCAGTTTTCAATTTACTAATTTTCAAATTAGTTCTCAATTCTCAATTCATAAGTTCCGCTCGGGTTCACTAATTGATACTTGAAAACTGTGAATTAATTGTAAACTGAAAATTTGTAAACTGAAAATTATTCTTATTGTGGGTTTGAAAGAAAATCAATTTCTTTGATGATATCAAGCAGTGCTTTGGCACGACGAGATTCGTCAGTAATAGCTTTGGCGGCAGCATGAGCTGGGGGAATTAATGCTTTATCATCAGTGCTTCGAAGAAGCAACAGGTATGTGTCAAATTTTTCTTCTGGCTCTAGGTCAAGTTTATCGACTAGTGGACGCAGGTCGTTTAAAGCGTCTTTTTTGATACCCTCTAGATCGCTAGATGACCCGGTAGCGTTGGATGACGGCATCGATGGCGCGCCGGGACTAGCAGCAGGTGTTGGAGACGGATTTGGAGTAACTGGCGGTGTGCTGTCGGCTGGTTCAGTTGGTTTATCCTCGCTCGATGCGGGTGGATTATAGCCAATTGGAGGTGTATCGGTATCAGGAGTTGATGGCGGTGTAGGTGTTGGAGTTGGCAAATCTGATACAGATGAATCAGTTGCTGCTGGCGTGGCAGGTGCTACGGGGTCCGCAAAACTCAGATCGTTATTGTCTGTTTGGTCAGTTACGCCTGCCAAAACTTTGGCAAGCTCTTGATCGTCGCTAATTGGTTGTGTTGATTGCGGCTGAATATCTACCATTGCCCACCCCTGATTTAAATACTTATGCTTATTTACTAAATACTGTATCATAGAAGGAGAGAGTTCAGCAAGGACACTAGGGGGCAAAATGCTAGACGATGCAAATGTAATTAAACAGCGAGATCCCGGCGGGGCGTTATTAATTGCAGCTGATCAGTATAATCAGGCGTCCTTTGATGCTAATATTTGGAACGACGAACACGATAGTCGCGAAATTATGAATGTAGTTGTTGCGGGCATGGGTGGTTCGGCCTTGTCGGCCGGAATATTAAAATCATGGCTTAAATCAGATTTAAAAATTCCGTTTGAAGTTGTTCGTTCCTACACTTTGCCGTCATACGTTGGGCCAAATACACTGGTTATTGCCAGCAGCTACTCAGGTAATACCGAAGAGACCGTTAGTTGTTTAGAGCAGGCCGAAGTCAAAGGCGCACAACTAGCGATTATTGCGGCTAGCGGTAAATTGATTGATGATGCCGGTAGTTTAAAAATAGCCCATGTAGCCCTGCCAACAGATTTACAGCCTCGCATGGCGGTTATATATAATCTTAGAGCGTTAGCTGCATTATTAGCGCACTTTGGAGTTATAGATAGGCGTCGCTTTGATGAAATCGGTAATATTTCAGGTTGGCTACGGTCAGAAAGTTCGATGTGGGGGAGTGATATTCCAACCGAGCGGAATTACGCTAAACAACTTGCGCTATCTTCGGCTGGAAAAACAGCTGTATTTTACGGAGGCGAATTAACCGCTCCGCTTGCCTATAAGTGGAAAATTAGCTGGAACGAGAACTCGAAAAACGTGGCGTTTTGGAATGAATTATCCGAGTCTAACCATAATGATTTTATTGGCTGGACGTCACATCCAGTCGAAAAACCGTTTGCTGTTTTTGACATTGTTAGTAATTTGGAGCATCCACAAATACTGAAGCGTTTTGAATTAACAGATAGGTTGCTTAGCGGTATGCGACCAAAATCTACTGCCATTAATTTGGCTGGCGAATCTGCTATCCAACAATTACTGTGGGGTAGTATATTAGCTGATTTTGTTAGTATTTATCTGGCGATACTAAATGGAGTCGAGCCTAAATCGGTTGCATTAATCGAAAAACTCAAAAGCGAACTGGGTAACTAGCTATATTGGCGCAGTGATTCGATCGGGTCTTTCCGAGCCGCTCGGATGGCTGGATAGATACCAAAAATTGTTCCCATAATTATTGAAACAACGATGGCGGTTGTGGCGATTTGCCAATTTATGATTGGGTCAAAAGTTAGGAAGGTGCTTATTCCGAACGATACTATATATCCAACTACGTAGCCGGCAATACCACCACCAATACTGATTGCGAGTGATTCGATCAAAAACTGCCATGATATATCACCGTTACTGGCGCCTAGGGCTTTGCGGATACCTATCTCACGCGTTCGCTCAGCGACAGTTACTAACATGATGTTCATGATGCCGATGCCACCAACCAACAAAGATATGGCCGCAATAGCAGTTGTGACAGCTGCGATTGTATAAAACAGTTGACTGGTCGGCTGAGCGATTTGGTCGCCAGATAGGATAGAAAAATCTTTTTCGCCTTTGTGGCTGGCCGTTATGACTTGGTCGAGGTGGTTAATTATGCTATTTAAATTGTCGGTTGAATCGGCTTTGATGTTTATTTGTTGAATTTGAGCAACCGAGCGGTTGAGGCTTTTGCCGCTAGCGAAATTAATAATAACGGCGTTGTCAAAGTCTACTTGGTTATAATTAATCGGGTCATTTTGGAGTTTTAATACGCCAACTACCGTGAATGGGTTACCCCTAATTGTAACCGTCTTGCCAATTGATGATTCTGTACCAAAAATATCAATTGACAGCTGAGTCCCAATTACGGCTGTATCTTGGCTGATCGAATCATCTAGGAATTGACCATCGCGAACCTGTAAATTTGAAATTGACACTAGTTCTGGTGTGGTGGCTACGATGGGTGTATTGTCTGGGGCTTTAGAGTCAGCCTTAATGGTGCCACCCAAAATCATGATTGGGGCAACGGATTGAACGTGTTCGCTGTTTCTTACGTAAACAATGTCTGCTTCGGTTAGTGTGCTGGCTGCAAAATCACGATGAGAGTTAGAGTTGGTAAGGCTAGAAATCGGGTCTTGAACTACCCCGGGACGAATTACAGCAATATTACCGCCAAGCGCTTTTATTTGATCACTAATAACTTTGCTGGCACCGCCGCTAAGTGACAAAATTGCTGTGATACTGGCAATACCAATTGTAACGCCGAGCATAGTTAGACCACTACGAACCCTGCTGCTGCGGAGCGATTGGTAGGCGTTTTGGGCGTGGTTTGCAAATAAAAATCGCATTATTTCTTTTTCCTTTTTGGCTTGCGTTTCTTGCTGTGTTTACCTAGAGCCCGTTTTTGGTTTGCGGGCTTTTGCAGAGCGGCTAGCGTCATGGTGTCAGTGTCAATTTTGCCATCAAGCATCGTAATGACACGGCTAGCATAAGTAGTTAACCTAGGGTTGTGGGTCACCATAATAATAGTATTTCCGCGTTTATGTAGGTCGGCTAATTCTTCCATGATGACGTGCGAAGACCGCGAATCTAGGTTGCCGGTCGGTTCATCTGCCAAAATTATCGACGGGTCATTAACCAGTGCGCGGGCAATTGCGACGCGCTGAGTTTGGCCACCCGACAGTTGGTAGGGTTTATAGTATTCGCGTTCGTTGAGGTGAAAGTTGGCTAGGGCCGCACTAGCCATTTTGAGTCGTTTGGTTTTTGTAACGCCTTTATAAGTTAACGGCAAAGCAACGTTTTCGATAACGTTTAGGCGCGGTATTAAGTTAAAACTTTGGAACACAAACCCAATTTGGCGGCTTCTAATACGTGCTTGCTTGCGTTTTGAAATTGATTTAACGGACTGTCCGTCTAGTTTGTAGTCGCCTTCGGTTGAGTGGTCAAGCAGCCCGAGAATATTAAGTAGCGTAGTCTTACCGCAACCACTGGGACCCATAATTGCGATGAATTCGCCACGCTTTACGGTCAGATCAATACCATCAATAGCGTAATTTTCGGCGTCACCAATCCCGTACCTTTTTTTGAGGCCTCGCAGTCTAATAACTGGTGGAGTATTATTAGCCATTATCTTTATTATGGTTCCCCAAGAGATAATTCGCAACTAGAATGCGACGTGGAAATCACAACTAGGTTGGGGGTTGGAATATGGAAGTTGGCTATTGGAATATAGCAATAGGCACTAGGACTACAAATATAGTAGGCTAGTTATGTGCTATATGAATTTGCTAATAGCCAATCGGGAGAGGTCGCATAGTGGTCGAGTGCGCTACCTTGGAAAGGTAGTATATCTTCACGGGTATCGAGGGTTCGAATCCCTCTCTCTCCGCCATTTGAAATTATCGACACGCTATATATAGCGTTGTAAATAACAAACACTACGCTATAAGGTGTTAATTCATTGTATTTATGCTTGTGGTGAAAAATACACGTAAAAAGACTTGAAAACCATATATATAGGGTCTATAGTCCTATGCAGACGCTACATATGTAGTAGTTCAATAAAAATACAAACACGCATGCAAGAAAAGATTGCACCGCCGGCAAAGGGTTAATCCGGTGGTTTTCTTGCACCCATTTTGAGAGATGGTGCGTGAGAGGTAGAAAAAAATTAAAAACAGAATAGGTAGGGGACATGAACGGAATCCATGTAGTAAAAAGAGACGGAACACGCGAGCCATTTGACGCAAACAAGATCAACCTGGCGCTCGTAAAAGCGACTGAAGGTTTGCCAGATCAAATTAGTAAAGTCGTACAGGTAGCAACAGAGTTGCAACTGACATTATTCGATGGCATTACGTCTGAACAATTAGACGAAGCAGTTATTCAGACTGCGCTTCAAAACGTCAAAGACGACCCTGATTTTGATACTATTGCCGCCAGATTGCTACTCAAGAATATTTACAAAAATATCTTGGGTGATTATTCCTCGGAGGCTGAACTGAAAAAACTACATGAACAATTTTTCCCTAGATTTTTGGCGAAAGGTATTGCCGACGGGTTACTTGATAAGCGGATGAATGACAAGGTTTTTGATATCAAGCGTATTGCGAAAGCGCTCGATCCATCACGTGATAATTTATCCAAGTACCTAGGTGTAATAACTAACAAAAACCGTTATGCCCTGCGTGATTCTTCGGGAAAACCAATCGAAGTGCCGCAGTTTACGCATATGCGAATTGCAATGGGCCTTAGTTTTAAAGAAAAAGATCCAACCGCGGCCGCAATTGATTTTTACAGACACATGAGTGCACTTCATTATGTACCTGGCGGCTCAACTAGGGTTAATGCTGGCGGTTCATTCCCACAGCTGTCCAATTGTTTCTTGATCGAAGTTCAAGATGACATGGAGTCGATTGCCAAAAGTATTCGTGACGTGATGTGGATTGCCAAAGGCACCGGCGGGATTGGAATTAGCATGAACAAACTCCGCGCTGCTGGTTCACCAGTTAAGACTACTAACACTGAATCAACTGGCCCAATACCGTTTATGAAGATGATTGATACGGCGCTGTTTGCTGTTAGTCGCAAAGGCAAGAAAGCTGGTGCCGCTGCACTATACATGGA
>DAOMNR010000008.1:0-15861 GCA_035443865.1 Candidatus Saccharimonadota bacterium
AGCGGACCAAATTCGATATCGACATGCTAGAAGAGACTGGATTTGTAAAAGGTATCGAGAACTACAGCAGGTATCTAACAAACCGTGAACCAGGTGAACAACCTGCGACGTTAATGGATTATTTTGACGATGATTTTTTGCTACTGGTTGATGAGAGCCATATGACGTTGCCACAGGTTCGTGGAATGTATAACGGCGACAGAGCGCGCAAGGAAGTTTTGGTTGATTATGGATTTCGTTTGCCTTCCGCTCTTGATAACCGACCGCTAACGTTCGCTGAATTTGATAAACATATCCATCAAGCAATTTATGTGTCGGCTACGCCCGGTGATTATGAATTAGCTCACAGCCCTGAGCCGGTTCAACAAGTAATTCGTCCGACCGGACTAATTGATCCAGAAATTATTATTAGGCCAACCAAAGATCAGATTGATGATTTAGTGGCCGAAATTCGTGATAGGACATCGAAGGGCCAGCGTGTGCTAGTTACGACTTTAACCAAGCGCATGGCCGAGGATTTATCGACATACCTGCAGGAGTTAAATATAAAAACAGCCTACATCCATAGTGAAGTTGATACGTTAGAGCGAGGTGATATTTTGCGTGATCTAAGGTCTGGTGTTTACGACGTTTTGGTTGGAATTAACTTACTTCGTGAGGGGTTAGATTTACCCGAAGTAAGCCTGGTTGCGATTTTGGATGCCGACAAAGAAGGGTTCCTAAGAAGTGCGAATGCCTTAATTCAGACTATTGGACGTGCTGCGCGCCATATTGAAGGAAAAGTAATGATGTATGCCGATCGAGTTACTGACTCGATGCAAAAAGCGATTGACGAGACCAATCGTCGTCGTTCAATTCAAACGGAGTATAACGTAAAACACGGTATTACGCCTGAAGGAATTGCCAAAGAGATTGACGAAGGTTTACGAGCCTTGATTCCGAAAAAAGAAGACGACAGTCGCAAACTTAATCTCAAGAAGATTCCGAAAGATGAATATCCGAGTTTAATCCGTGAATTAACGGGCCAGATGGAGCTTGCAAGCGCCAATTTAGAATTTGAAAAGGCGGCCGAACTGCGCGATATGATCGCGGATATTAAAGCAAAGTTGTAAGTTTTTTAAACACCCTCTTTCCACGCCTACATACTTTTACATATCCTTCTTCACGCCGGGTCCAATAAGGGCCCGGCGCCTTATTGAACTCGGGCTCCAGGGGATACGTAAAAGTACATAGGCGTGAAAAGCGGCTAGCGACTAACTGAAACTAAGCATTATAACCTCTTGCAAAGTAATCATAAGTGTGCTAATATAAAAGTATTGCATTCGATGAATGTCGAGCCTCTTTCAAAGACACACCTAGATGTGCCACCGAAATATCCTCTCGCTGTTCTCACCGAGGATATTTTAATCCTTTGATTGCATAAGCAAATCAAATATATAACTAGAAAGGTCATTATTTAATATGGCATATCAACAGCGCAGTTCAGGCGGCTCAAATAGCGCACGTCCGCAAAGCCGTGGGCGAAGTTTCGGTGGAAACCGAAGTGGTGGACGTGGTGGAAACCGCGGACCAGCCAAAAAGTTCATTCATCCAAGTAAATTTATTAACCAAGCCGTCGCCAAAGCTGACGAGGTAGAGTATGTTGCGACTAATAAGTTCGCCGACTTTCCTTTTAGTGCAAGCTTGCACCACAACATTGCGAAAAAAGGCTATGAAATCCCAAGTCCGATTCAGGATCAGGCAATTCCTCACATAATTGACGGAAAGGACGTTATTGGTCTAGCTAATACTGGCACAGGTAAAACTGCAGCGTTCCTACTGCCAATTATCGAACGCCAAACAGGTATTTCGCTACGACCAAGTGTCCTTATCATCGCCCCAACTCGTGAACTTGCGCAGCAAATTGACGAACAATTCCGAGAATTCGCGACTGGCCTAAATCTATACTCAGCCTTAGTTGTTGGCGGAATGAGTGTCGATAGGCAGGTTCGTGAACTTAAGCGTCGTCCACATTTTATCATTGGTACACCGGGACGGCTTAAAGATTTGATTAATCGTCGCTACATCAAACTTGATTCTATGACCACACTAGTACTAGATGAGGCAGACCGCATGCTTGATATGGGATTCCTGCCTGATATCCGTGCGATTGTAAGTGGAATGCCGTCTGATCGTCAAACGCTGTTTTTCAGTGCGACAATTACGCCTGATATTCAGGCATTAGTACACGCATTCCTAAAAGACCCAGTTACAATTTCTGTTCGCACTAGTGAAACTAGTGAACACGTTGAACAAACTGTAATTGAAGCTCGTGATAAAGCTGAAAAAATTGAAATCTTAACCGAGATGTTAAAAGGTTCTGAATACGATAAAGTGCTGGTATTTGGTGAAACTAAATTTGGCGTCCAACGTCTAAGTGATCACTTAGACAATAGTGGAATTCCGTCGGTTGCAATTCACGGTAACAAGAACCAGTCGCAGCGTCAACGTGCATTGAAGCAGTTCAAAGATAGCCGAGTTCGCGTCATGGTGGCAACCGATGTTGCTGCCCGTGGACTAGATATTCCAAATGTTTCGCATGTCATTAACTTTGACACACCGCAAAACTACGAGGATTATATTCACCGAATTGGACGTACCGGTCGCGCCGGTGCAAGTGGCAAAGCCTACACTTTTATTGACTCACGTCGTTAAAAACCACCCCAAATTGCTCAGGGTCGCACTCTTAGCAATTTTTAACGCACTTTTGGTTGAGTTATTATATTTGTCATTAATCCTGTAAAACAAAGGTGTTTTGGGCTATAATGTAGTTCATGACGAAAATCTCTAGCGATGACGTGCAACACCTGGCACAACTGAGTAGCTTGCAACTTAGCGATGACGAAATTGACTCTTTACCCACTGATATCAGTAATATACTAGGATATGTCGAGCAGTTGAGCGAACTAAATACTGACGGAGTTGAACCAACATATCAAGTGACAGATCTTGAGAATGTTTGGCGCGATGACGTGATTGTTGATTATGGAATTAGTCGCGAACAGCTACTTGATTTGGCGCCTGATGCCACGTCAGATTCAGTGAAAGTGCCGAAGGTATTATAAATGAGCGTTATTTCTGACTTTTTAGGTAAAAGTGCACGTCAAAATGTTTTGGATGCGCTAGAAAAGGCAAAGTCCAACGAGCAATATCACGCACTACTGAATTTGACCGAAAAGCGAGCGCTAGAGCGAGCTGATGCGGTAGATAGGGGTGAAATTACAGGCCAGCTAGCTGGAGTGCCATTCGTAGTTAAAGACAATTTCTTGGCATTTGGTGCTCCGACTACCGCGGCTAGTACGATGTTAGAAAATTTTGAGTCTCCACTTCAGGCAACTGCAGTTGAAAAACTTGAATCTGAGGGTGCGATTTGTATTGGCAAGGCTAATCTAGACGCATTTGCCCATGGCGGTAGTACCGAGAATTCTGCTTTTGGCCCAACTAAAAATGCGTTCGATATGGAGCGAGTTGCCGGCGGAAGTAGCGGTGGGTCAGCGGTGGTTACAGCGCTCGATATCGTACCGTTTGCACTTGGTAGCGATACTGGCGGATCAATCCGTCAGCCAGCTAGTTTTAATGGTGTAGTTGGCGTCAAACCAACCTACGGAGCTGTTAGTCGTTTTGGTGTTGTTGCTATGGCTAGCAGTACAGATGTGATCGGTGCGTTTACGACTAATGTTGCAGATGCTGAACTAATTATGGAGATAATTACGGGTCACGACGAACGTGACGGTACGACATTACCTGACTTCTTTAAGAAAGCTGATGTAAAATTGGCCTAATCAAAGATTTTATGACGAACGATGTTGATCCAGAAGTGCTAGCTCGGACCAACGAATATGTCGAAAAACTACGTGCGGCTGGCCATACCGTCGAAGAAGTTGAACTACCAATGTCCAAATACGCTCTAGCGATTTATTATATTGTTGTTCCGGCTGAACTCAGCAGCAACTTGGCACGCTACGACGGCATACGTTATGGCTACCGAGCCGAGGGCGTTAAAACTTTGGCAGAATTATATGGTAAAACCCGCGACCTGGGGTTCGTTACCGAAAACAAGCGTCGAATTATGATTGGTAGCTACGTGCTATCTAGCGGATTCTTTGACGCATTTTATCTAAAGGCGCAGAAGGCTCGCACGCTTTTAATCAACGAGTTTGATAAATTATTCGAAAAATACGATGCTTTGATCGGACCAGTTGTTCCAACGCCCGCTTTTAAGTTGGGCGAAAACACTGCTGACCCAATTCGCATGTACTTAACAGACATTATGACCGTGCCAACTTCACTTGCTGGGCTGCCAGCTCTTAGTGTGCCAGCTGGCACGACTGATGCAGGTTTACCAATCGGAGTTCAGTTAATGGGCCCAAGGCGCAGTGACGCTGCGCTACTGGCGCTAGCTAGACAAATGGAGACGAAATAATGTTAGACCAATCAATAATTTTCTTGTTTGCTGCACTAATTATTGTCGGTGGACTGCTATTTGCGTTCATTGGCTTTAATCGTAAAGGATCGCGTCAGTTAGATGTAGAGAAATACCGTGTAAAGTGGCTCAAGATAGAACAATGCTTGAAGCGTAGCGAACCGTCAAGTTGCAGCTTGGCAATTCTTGAGGCTGATAAATTGGTAGACCAGGCGTTAAAAGACCGTGGTTTTGTCGGGGACACAATGGGTGAGCGCATGAAGTACGCCAGCAAGTCATTTAGTGATCGAAATGGCGTTTGGGCAGCTCATAAACTACGAAATAAACTTGCGCATGAAACTGATTTTACTGTTAGTTATGACCAGGCTCGCCAGGCGTTAGCCGGGTTCAAGAAAGCATTAAAGGACGTAGGGGCGATTTAATGATAGACGATAAAGTATTAGATAAATACGACTTGACGATTGGCATCGAATGTCACGTACAGCTGTCGACGATCACTAAACTATTTAGTGGCGCCGATAATGATGCACGTGACAAAACGCCTAATAGTGTAGTTAGTCCAATTGACTATGCTCTGCCAGGCATGTTGCCTGTTTTAAACCGTGAGGCGGTTAATCTAGCCGTCAGAGCAGGTAAAGCGTTAAACAGTAAGATCGCCAACATCAGTCGATTTGACCGTAAGCATTATTTTTACCCTGACCTGCCAAAGGGCTATCAGACCACCCAGATGTATAATCCAATTATTGGCCCGGGGCTGGTGAATGTTCCTATGGAGGATGGTTCATCGATAGAAGTTCGTATTCATCACGCCCACATGGAAGAGGATGCGGGCAAACTAACTCACCATGGTGATCATAGTTTAGTAGACTTAAATCGAGCTGGCACACCGTTAATTGAAATCGTTTCAGAACCCGATATGCATTCGCCGGCTGAAGCTAAAGCCTACGCTAGTGAACTGTATAAATTAATGACTTACGCTGGGGTGACGTTGGGTGACTTGTATCACGGTAATATGCGTTTTGATGTTAACGTTTCAATTGCCCCCAAAGGTGCAACCGAACTTGGCAAACGTGCCGAGGTTAAGAATCTAAATTCATTCAGAAGCGTCGAACGGGCAGCTGAATACGAGTTTAGGCGTCAGGTTGAGTTAGTTGAGCGAGGCGAGTCAGTCGTACAAGAAACTAGAGGTTGGGACGAGGCGAAACAAAAAACCAGCAGCCAACGAAGTAAAGAAGACGCCCAAGATTATCGCTATATGCCAGACGCTGACATCCCGCCAATCGTACTATCCGACGAAGATATTAAGAAAATCCAATTGAACATGCCGCCTCTACCCTCACATTACCGCGAAAGTTGGGGTGATCTTGGATTTGACAGTAGCGCTATAAATACAGTGCTTGCAAGCCGAGAGATTGCGGTATTACTTGGGGACATATATCCGCTGGCTGCTAATAAAGAGGCTATTCTAAACGAACTTAACGTAGACAAATCGGGCTATATTGATTTAACAAAAAAGATATTTAATTGGTTTATCTCAACTCCAGATGGAAATATAAACATCGATAAAGTTCTAGACGGGACTGTTGGGCCACGACGGCTGCTTGAATTAGCCCAACTAGTTGCGGGCGGCAAACTAAGCTCTACAAGTGCTAAGCAGATATTTCTAGCGCTGTTTAATGATAGTAATGTCGGTAAATCAGCACTCGAGATCGCAGAAGCAATGAACTTAATTCAGGAAAGTAGTGAAGACGCGATTGTTGCAGTTGTTGATGAGGTTTTGGCGGATCCAGCGTCTAAACAGGCGATAGATGATTTAAGAGCAGGTAATGAAAAAGTCATTGGATTTTTGGTTGGCCAAGTTATGAAGAAGTCGCAAGGAAAAGCAAACCCAACAACGGCTCAAAAACTAATACGTGAGAGGATAAAAAATGGATAATTTACGTCAACCCACCAAAGCGATTATTTGTGCGGCTGGACTTGGCACGAGGTTCTTGCCTCAGACCAAAGCGATGCCCAAAGAGATGTTGCCGATTATAGATAAACCAGTTATTCAGTTGATTGTTGAACAGGCTGTAGCCGCGGGCGTAACTGACATCATTATTGTAACCGGCAGCACTAAACGTTCAATTGAAGATCATTTTGATCGAAGTGACGAGCTAGAAGCTGAATTACGCGAAAAGGGTAAGAACGATAAAGCTGATCAAATTAAGGCAATTGCTGAACTGGCTAACTTTATTTACATTCGTCAAAAGGGATCACCAAAAGGCAACGCTAGGCCAATTCTTAACGCCAAACATTTAATTAACGATAATGAACCGTTTTTCGTGTTCTTCGCAGACGATTTTTTTAGGTCTAAAACCGCTTGGCCCCTGCAGCTAAAGGAGGCTTACAACAAGACTGGTAAGTCAGTTATTTCACTAATTGAGGTAGACAAAAAAGACGCAGACAAATACGGGATGGCTGAAATTGGAAATGAGATTAGCGAACGAGTCTTCAAACTAAACGGGCTGGTCGAAAAACCAGGTGAAGACAAAGCTCCATCCAGCTTTGCGTCTGTCGGTAGCTACCTATTAACGCCAGACATTATTCCGATTATTGCCAAAGAAATTGTTGGTGTTGGTGGCGAAATCACTTTGGCTGATAGTATTAATGAACTAGCTAGACTTGATGAAGTGTATGGCTGTTTTATTGATGGCGTTTGGCACGATACAGGTGATCAACTTAAGTATTTAAAGGCAGTTGTCGACGTGGCGCTTGAGAGTCCGGTTTATGGCAATGATTTTGCCGATTATCTGAGACAACGCCTGCGATAAAATTTGCAACACTTTGCGAATCGGTGTTATAATATACTAAGAAGCAAAATTAAACACAGAAAATAATTAAAAAAGGAGCAGGTTCATGAGCTCAGCAGCAGAAATCTTGGTAATCATTCTATCGGTCTTTTTGGCAATCTTTTTGATACTGGCAATTACTTTGACGGCGTACTTGATCGTGCTGACTAAGCAAATTAGGCGAGTTACTAAGTCAGCTGAACGCACGGTTGGTCATATTGAATCGACTGTGTCGGGTATTAGCAAGGTCACTTCGCCACTATTCGTAGCTGAAATCATAGGCCGTTATATCAAGAAATTTAAAAAATCAGCAAGTAAGTCAAAAAAAGGAGAGTAAATATGTCAAAAGGTAAATTCGCAATCGGTGCAATATTAGGAGCAGCTGCAGGTTTTGTAACTGGTATATTAACAGCTCCAAAAAGTGGCAAAGAAACTAGGGATGAATTGAAGGTCAAAGCCGAGGGCGTTAAAAAAGACGTGACCGTAAAAGCTAAAAAGGCCGCTCGTAAGGCTGAGTCTGTTGCTACGGACGTAAAAACTAAAGCCGAAGGTGTTGCAACGGACGTTAAAACTAAAGCAACTGACCTAAAGGGTCGGACAGAACGTGCTGTTGAGGGTGCCAAAAAAGGCTTTAATAGTAAAAAATAACGTTTTTATATGAAAAAAATCAGTAAAAGGGTGGCGACTAGAATCAACAAAGACAACGAAGACGGCGCTAGACGCAGGTTGGTTGAAGAACTTTTCTACGATTTCAACAAGAGCAAGGCTCAGGTCTTTTGGATGAATTTTGTGCGAGGCATATTCTTTGGCTTCGGCTCAGTGTTAGGTGGAACAATTTTGGTGGCGATTGCACTTTGGCTACTTAGTCGGTTCGTCGATTGGTTTCCATTTATTAGTGGATTTGTTCAGCAGATTATAAATGCGGTTCAGACCCCTCCAGTTTAGGCTGTTTGTTTTACTACAGACAAAATGGGTGTAAGTTGGTTATACTAGTATCTAGACATGGGGGTTAAGGTATCATCTAGTAGTGTAACTAATACTAAGCTGCAGTCGTCGGATTATGTTCATTTACATAACCATACGCACCACAGCTTGCTTGATGGTCTAACCAAAATTCCTGACCTTGTAGAGAAGGTTAAAGAGCTGGGCATGGACGCAGTTGCCATTACCGATCACGGCACGATGTCTGGTGTGATTGAGTTTTACAAAGCTGCGCTAGAAACAGGAATTAAACCAATTATAGGTATGGAAGCGTATGTAGCCACAAGGACGCGCCATGACCGTGATCCGCAAAAAGACAAAGGGCGGTTTCACTTAACTATTCTGGCGATGAATAATCAAGGCTATCAGAACTTGATGCTGCTTGCAACCAAAGCAAACCTAGAGGGGATGTACTATAAGCCTCGGATTGATCATGAGCTACTCGAAGAATATGGCGAAGGTTTGATAATTTTGTCTGGTTGCGCTAGTAGTGAACTGGGTGAAAGCTTACGGGTAGATAATTATGATGAAGCTAAAAAAATTGCGAAGTGGTATAAAGCGGTTTTTGGCGATAGGTACTATCTAGAGCTTCAGGATCATGGCAATAGCGATCATCCTGGCAACTGGGATGTTCAGGTAAAAATTAACGATTATCTGGAAAAGCTGTCAAAAGAACTAGAAATTCCTCTGATTATCAGTAGCGATGGGCATTATTTGACGCACGACGATCAGGACGCACACGAGATACTGCTGTGTGTTGGTACAGGGGCGTTTTTAAGCGACGAAAAACGCATGACATTAAAGGATTTTGATCTGCATGTGACTGACCCAAATGAAATTATAAATAGATGGGGTAAATCTCATCCTGAGGCTATCAAAAACACCAAGTTAATTGCTGATCGATGTAGTGTAGAGCTAGAACTTGGTGGCATCTTGATACCTACTTTCCCCACACCCGAGGGCGAAACTGAGAAGTCATACTTAGACAAGTTGGTGTATCGAGGCTTAGCCTGGCGGTATGGTGGGGTGGCGCGTAGCGAAACAACCGAACTAACAATTGATGAAGCAAAAAAACATATTCCAAAAGATGTATTGACGCGTGCAGAATATGAATTAGGCGTGATTGATAACATGGGCTTTGATGGCTATTTCTTGATTGTTCAAGACTTTATTAACTGGGGCAAAGACCGAGGTATTATTTTTGGGCCTGGTCGCGGAAGTGCAGCTGGTTCAATAATTGCATATTCACTACGCATAACCGAACTTGACCCGCTGGTCTATGATTTGATGTTCGAACGATTCCTTAATCCAGACCGCATCAGCATGCCTGATGTTGATATTGACATCCAGGACACTAGGCGTGATGAAGTGATTAAATACTGCACAGACAAGTATGGTGTTGATCGTGTGGCCAACATTGTTACTTTTGGTAGGATGGCCGCTAGAGCAGCCGTACGGGACGTTGCGCGAGTTTTGCAGGTCCCATATGCCGAATCAGACAGGCTATCCAAGATGATCCCACCTCCAATTCAGGGTCGTCATATTCCCTTAAGTGTCAGTGTGAAAAAGGACGCTGACTTAAAACATGAATACGAAACCAATCCAACAGCTAAGACTGTGTTCGATTACGCAATTCGCCTGGAAGGAACTATTCGCTCTCATGGTGTTCATGCAGCGGGAGTGGTGATTGCGCCAGACAATATTGTAAATTATGTTCCGCTGGAAATGGCTCAAAAGGGAGTTATTGCGACTCAGTATCCGATGGGACCAGTTGAAGAGCTGGGGTTACTCAAGATGGACTTTTTGGGGCTGTCCAATTTAACCACCATTAATAATGCACTTAGGATTATCAAGAAAGTAAACGGAATAACAATTGACCTAGACAGTTTACCGCTTGATGACACCAAAACATACGAACTGTTGCAGCGTGGTGATACGACAGGTGTTTTTCAGTTAGAATCGGCAGGCATGAAGCGGTATCTACGCGAATTAGTGCCAACGGCCTTTGACGATATAATCGCCATGGGTGCGCTTTATAGGCCAGGCCCGATGCAGTTTATTGATAGCTTTATTAAACGTAAGCACGGTAAAGAAAAGATTTCGTATTTACACCCCAAGTTTGAAGCGGCACTTGAGGAAACATACGGTATTTTGGTCTACCAAGAGCAATTTATGCAGATTTCAAAAGATTTTGCAGGGTTTACCGGTGGCCAAGCAGATACACTTCGTAAAGCAGTTGGTAAAAAGAAAATTGATTTAATGCGCAAAGTCCGAGTCGACTTTATTGATGGTGCTGTTAGCCACAGCAAGGCCGACCCAAAGCTGGCAGAGAAATTCTGGGATCAATTAGAAGAGTTCGCTAATTACTGTTTTAATAAATCTCATGCTGCGTGTTACGGAATGATATCTTATTGGACAGCTTATCTAAAAGCGCACTACCCGGAAGCGTTTATGGCAGCCTTGATGACCAGTGACCAGGGCGATATTGATCGTCTGGCAATTGAGATTAGCGAATGTAAACATATGGGCATTAACGTGTTGCCACCGGATGTAAATGAGGGATTCGTCGAGTTTGCAGTTGTACCCGGCAAGAATGAAATACGATTTGGGATGGCAGCTGTAAAAGGTGTGGGGGTTGGTGCGGTAGAAGAGGTTTTACGAGCTCGCGAAGACGGAAAATTTACGAGTGTCGAAGATTTTGCCAAACGAGTTAGTGCGTCTAAATTTACTAAAAAAGCCTGGGAGTCGCTAATTAAATCAGGTGGTTTTGATGAACTGGGTGATCGCTCGGACCTACTGTTCAATCTGGATTCAATTCAAGCATTTGCTAGTAAACTGCAGAAAGAAGCGCTCAGTGGGCAAATAGATTTGTTCGGCGATTCAACTGATGGAGGTGCGAATTTGCAACCAACCCTGCAGCTTCAGGCTGCGCCCGTAAAGCACACCGATAAAGAAAGACTGACTTGGGAGCGCGAATTAATGGGGTTGTATATCAGCGCTCACCCACTAGATAATTACGATAAATATTTCGAAGAGCAAACAATTCCCCTAATGCAAATGACACCTGAGGTCGATGGTAAGAAGGCGACAGTTGGCGGTATTATTTCGACTGTTCGAACGATCGTTACTAAATCAGGCTCTAAAATGGCATTTGTTGGGCTAGAAGATAAAACTGGTGAATCAGAGATTATTATATTTCCTAATTTATATGAGCAAATAGGCGCAAAATTAATCCAAGATGCGGTCATAAGAGCAACGGGTAAAATCAGCGCCCGTGATCGCGACGGTAATTTGGGCACCGAAACCAAAATGATTGCTGATGAAGTGCAATTCGTTACGGACCAAGAATTGAATGATTATGAATCGACAGGTCGCAAAATGCAAAAACCTAAAGTTTCAAACAAAGTAAAGGCTATGCGTGTCGCGGCTACTAAATCTCAGGGCGTAGCGACCAGCTCTGCTCCTGTCAAGACCGAATCTGAGGTAAAATCACGAATTATTGCAGATGTGCCAACAATCCAGAAAGTTTTTGTACACATTAAGAACCCAGACGATCACGATGCTTTGTTCGCACTCAAGCAAGCTTGTAGCAATTTTATCGGTACAACTGATATAGTTTTGGTGCTTGGCTCCGAAAAAAAATCAGCTATTAAATTACCATTTAAAGTTGATGCTAGTGATGCCCTGGTTGGTGCACTAGTGAAAATTTTAGGCGAAGATGCCGTGGTGCTTAAATAGAGAGACGGTTGTGCTTGCTATTAATATGAACATAGACTTAGATATATACTATGAGTATAGAGAGTACGGAGAGCGCAACAGACCTCACTAAACAGGTTGAGTATGCAGAGGGATTATCAAGAAAAACGCGAGAAGACGATTTGGAACGCTACCTGCAACAAGGTTTTGATTTTATACCCGTAGATTTGGTGGTTGGAATTATCGAAGATCTAAAATCAAACTACAATACCCTCGAAAGTAAACTGTTGAGTAAGGATATGGATCTTGTAGGTTCGATGATTAAGTTTTTAGAAAAAATTCCTGGTGAGAAAGCTAAATCACTCTTAGAAGAGTTAAATATTTTTGTATCTACTAATCTTAGTGAGAGTGACCATTCTCAGTAAGTCCATACAATGCAATACCTGTAGCCACGCTGACATTAAACGATTCTTTCTGGCCTGTCATAGGTATCTCAATCAGGTCGTCGCATTTGTTTATTAAGTCTTTGGTTAATCCATGCACCTCTTCGCCTAAAATTAGGGCTATTTTGTCAGGCGCTTTGTATGATGAAAGTACGCTAGATCTAGCGTCTTGCTCAAGTCCTACAATCCTAAAACCCGCTAGATGTAGCGTTTCGAGGTCAGGTGATTCTTGATGTTCAAACGGCACCATTGTTTCTGCCCCAAGGGCAGTTTTATGAATCTGAGAGGTTAATTTGTTTGATATATGAGGCAGGCGTGTCTCGTTTGCGGTTGTTGGGTATGGGCTGTAACCACTTAAAATGATTTTACTAACCCCAAAACCTTCACATGTTCGAAAAATCGACCCAATATTATGGGTTGAGCGAATGTTGTGCGCGATTACAATTATTTCTGGCATAGATATCATTGTAACATCTATAAAATGCTTATGTTTTCTGTTATGATTAGCGTAATGAACGAAGACAAAATTCAGCAGAATCGTCGCGAACAGGACGAACAATCTACCAAACAGCGTGCCGCGATTTTAGGTATTCAATACTTGGATGTTCGTCCGATTGAACAAACGATTCCGCTGGCCGAGGGTGTTATTGATATTCAGACCATGCATCAAAATCGTCTAGTGCCACTAGTAGCTGGTACGGAGTCAGCAACTTGGCAGTTTGGCGCCACCACCCAGACACCGCAGTCATACATTCGTCAATTAACTCAGGAATATAACGATATTGGTCGGAATATTGCCTTTTTCTTGATTAGTAATAGTGGCTACAAAGAATTAATGAACCGCTTTGATCCCCCTGAGGTGATAGTTCATGATGACATTGAGATTGCCAAAGAAGGTGATAGCGACACGATTGCCGAAGTCAGTAAAACACTAAGTTCAGTCGGTAGCGACGAAGTGTTTGATTATCTGGTCGACCAAGCCGACAAACTAGGTGCTAGTGATATTCACATCGAAAACCAGCGCACTCACATTCGTATTAGGATGCGAATTGACGGCGCATTGCATCCAGTAGCAGATTTAGAAAACGATCGTTACCGTATTATTTTGGGGACCTTGGCTTCGCGGGCAAACATATCAACCGCAGCAACTGAACCTCAGTCTGGACATATGCAAAAAGAGATCACTCGTGGTGGTGTAACGCATATGTTGAACCTACGTGTCGAGACAATACCGACGATGTACGGACAAGATGCAGTTCTGCGTTTATTTAACTTTGATGAATCAATGTTAAACCTAGATCTACTAGGCATTGGTCAGGCTGAACGGGCTGAAATTGACGAAGTAATCAGCCATCCGCGTGGTATGGTACTGATGGTGGGTCCAACGGGTAGCGGTAAATCGACGACTTTATACAGCATTATTAATGCCTTAAACACATCTGATCGCAAAATCATAACGCTGGAGGATCCGATTGAATACGGCGTATCAGGTATATCGCAAATCCCAGTTGATACGTCAGACGGCAAGAGCTTTGCTGATAGTCTTCGTTCGGTCTTGCGTCTTGACCCCGATGTTGTGATGGTTGGCGAGATTCGTGATGCTGACACCGCCAAAACCGCCATTCAGGCGTCAATAACTGGCCACCTAGTATTGTCTAGCTTCCACGCCAACTCAACCTCGGCTGCCTTTAGTCGCATGATTGATATGATTGGGGTTAACCCTATATTTAGTTCGGCAATTCGACTGGTTGTTGCACAGCGCCTAGTTCGAAAACTAGATGATGCCACCAAAGAAGAGTATGAACCTGACGAAGCAACCAAAAAATGGGTGCAAAATGCGCTCAAAGATCTGCCGAGTCATATCGAAAAACCCGATTTAGATAACTTCAAGTTATGGAAACCTGTTGTTAGCGAAGAGTCTCCGTTTGGATATAAAGGTCGCATTGTAATAATGGAGCAAATGGTAGTTGGTGAGAGTGTTCAAAAGTTCCTTCGCGGTGATATAGCGGACATTCACACTGAGGTTATCGAAAAAGCAGCGCGTGAAGCTGGTATGGTAACTTTGATGGAACGTGGCGTATTAGCTGCACTTCGAGGCGAGACAACCCTAGATGAAGTAAACAGTGCAATTTAAGTATTTTACCCTTTTAAAATCCACCAAGCTATGGTATATTAAGTAACTGATTGTATTTATAAAAGATAAAGTGAGTAGAAAATGAGTTTTGCACTGATCAACCAAGTTAATGAGGCCCAGAAAAAAGCGAATGTCGTCGATGTTCGCAGTGGTGACACAGTTCGTGTTCACCAAAAAATTAAAGAAGGTTCCAAAGAACGCATTCAGGTTTTTGAAGGCGTTGTTATTCGTACCGACCGAACTAACTCGCATACATCACGTATTACTGTACGTAAAATTGCCAGTGGTGTTGGTGTCGAAAAAAGCTTTTTACTCCACAGCCCATTAGTTGAAAAAATCGAAGTAGTCCGCCGAAGTAAAGTTCGTCGTAACTATTTGTCGTTCCTTCGTAACCGTAGCGGTAAAGGTGCACGACTTACTGGTGTTAACTTTGACCGTGAGGGTGTCAACGACATTAGTGACCCTGAGTTTGAGGCTGAACAAGCTCGAATTAAAGAACAGGCTAGATTAGACGCAGAAGCTAAAGCGGCTGAGAAAGCCGCTGAAGAAGCTGAACTTGAAGCTAAACAAGCTGAAGTTGAAGCAAGACACGCCGAAGATAAGTAGAGTTTAGTTATTGGCTATTAGAATTTCGCAAACTGCGCACTACGTGCGTAGTTTTATTTAATGCTATATTCTACATTCCATTTGCTATATTCCACCTCTACCATCTACTATAGCTATATGATACTCGGTATAGATGAAGTGGGGAGAGGGCCTTGGGCGGGGCCACTGGTGGTTGGAGCAGTGGTGCTTGGTGGTGCCGAGATTGACGGACTGACCGATATCAAGGAGCTAACCAAGAAACGCCGCGAAGAACTGGATATTATCATCCGCGACCAAGCGAGTGGCTTTGGTCTCGGCTGGGTGGGTGCGAATGAGATTGACGAGATTGGACTGTCAGCTAGTTTGGTGCTAGCAACCAAGCGGGCCGTTGAGCAGGTGAAGGCACCCTATCACGAAATTATTATTGATGGGACGATTAACTTTTTGGCCGACACATCCAAGGGGAAATACGTTAAAGCTTTAAAGAAAGCAGATTTATTGATTCCGAGTGTATCGGCGGCTTCGATTATCGCCAAGGTGGCGCGTGATAATTACATGGCAGAACAAGACTTGATATTTCCGGGTTATGGTTTCAAGTCACATGTTGGTTATGGGACTGCTGTTCATAGGTCGGCGATTGATAAACTAGGCGTCACACCACTCCACCGTTTGTCGTTCGCGCGTCTTAAGAAATTCAAAAAAGCACCAACCAGACCAGATATCGTACAA